>NZ_JBNNGV010000023.1:0-83804 GCF_050268485.1 Pseudomonas sp. NPDC078416
TGGAGTAACTTGCGATGCTGATAATCTTGCGACTTCAGTCTTACAGCACAAGCACCCACACGAATTGCTTGATTCAGTTGTTAAAGAGCGGGTGGCTAAGATCTTTCGTCTCAACCGAGGCGCGCATTCTACAGCGTCTCTTGTTTCTGTCAAGCGGTTATTTTAAGAAGTTTTCAAAGTTTCCTTATCAACTTCAACCACTTGCGCTTCGTTCGACTTAGCGTCTCACGTCAGCGGGAGGCGAATTCTACAGCGTTACAACCTGCTGTCAACTGCCTTTTTCACCGCTGTCGATTCAAGCATCTGAACCTAAGCATCCCTCGCTACTTACTTCGTCCAACTCTTTGATTACCAAGGAGTTTTCCTTTTCGTCTGCGCCGGAAGTGGGGCGAATTATAGACACATCCGGAGGGGCGTCAAGCACTTATTTCAACTTAACTACCGAGCACTGCTATTTGGCGCCTTTGCTACTTAACAGACCTCCATCCATAGGTTCTTATAAGGAGGGCAAGCCCTCGTGGACCAGTCCCCGCAGGGCTCGGAGCAACGAGAAGCAGCGCAGCCATCGGCGTGATACACGATGTCACTGGCATTTGTCTCACTATTGAGCGATGTTTAGCCCGTACGCCTTGACAGGGTGCCCTTGCTCCACAAGGACCCGATCGTCGGCGGCAGCATGCGAATTCTGGATAGTCACTGACCGCAACGTGCCGGTCAGGTAAGGATATGAATGAAGTACTTTTTGATGACACTGGCAGCATTGGCTGTCGCTGGATGCGCAGCGACGTCTAAACCAGTCATGGGTAAACGCGGTATTCACATCAACTGCTCGGGCCTGTCGTCCTCTTGGGAGCAGTGCTATGACATGGCGACCAACTCCTGCGTGTCGAAGCAGTACCGTGTGATCGCCAAATCCGGTGACGGCACCGAAGACACAGGGGGCTATCCGCTCGGTCTCAATCCGGCGGGCTACACCAGCCGCAGCATGATCATCATCTGCAAGAAGCCGACTAACCCCTAGTCAGATGCCTACAGCGCATCCACCTGCTGACACAGCAGGTCATGGCTGGCGTTCACCACCCGTTGCTGCAGCTCGGGACTCGCCATCATTCGCGCAATCGTCAGTGCGCCGACGCACTGAGCGATGGCTGCCCAAGCCAGATCTTCGTCCCCAAGCACTTCAGCCCATACCTTATGTAATTCGCACAAACAGTGTTCGGCACGCAGACGGGCGGGTCCTTCTGCGCGGGAAATCTCGGCGCCCAGTGCAGGAATGACACATCCACCAGACGGGTTTTGGACGTGCGACAGTGTCAGGTAATGCCGCAGGCACTGCTTGATTCTGTCCCTGGTCAGTTTTTCATCGCCACCGAGTAACGCCAGGCTGCGGCTCAACTCGCGCTCGACGATTGCCTGAAACAAATCATCCTTCGAAGAGAAGTGGCTATAGAAAGCCCCGCCGGTAAGGCCTACGGCTTTCATCAGACCGTCCACTCCCATCGGCGCGAAGCCCTTCTCCTTAACCAGAGAGGCACTGCTGTCCAGCAGGGCGCGCCGAGTTTGCTCTTTATGGTCGGCCGAATAGCGCATTGTTCCCCCTTTTTACTTGAATGAGTGCCTTGACGCCTTCGCGACCCTAGCATAACGTCCGTTAAGTAAACGATCGTTTAATAAAGGAATCGCGATGACCGTTACCTCGAATAACAAGAAAGTCGTTCTGGTTATAGGTGCAGGCGACGCAACGGGAGGCGCGATTGCCAAACGCTTCGCCCGGGAGGGTTACGTGGCGTGCGTCACTCGCAGGAGCGCCGACAAGCTTCAGCCTCTGGTGGACTCGATTCGGCAGAGCGGCGGCGAAGCCCACGGATTCGCCTCGGATGCACGCAAGGAAGACGACGTGGTAGCGCTGGTTGAGCAGATCGAGAACGAGATCGGCCCTATCGAGGCGTTCGTTTTCAATATCGGCGCCAATGTGCCGTGCAGCATTCTTGAAGAGACGACGCGCAAGTATTTCAAGATCTGGGAAATGGCGTGCTTCTCCGGATTCCTGAATGCCCGGGAGGTTGCGCTGCGAATGGCCAAACGCAAACGCGGAACCCTTCTGTTCACCGGGGCGACTGCAGGCCTGCGCGGCGCTGCCCATTTTGCGGCCTTCGCCGGCGCCAAGCACGGGCTACGGGCACTGGCGCAAAGCATGGCGCGTGAACTGGGGCCGATGAACATTCATGTGGCTCACGTGGTGGTAGACGGCGCGATCGACACTGACTTCATCCGCACTCAGTTTCCCGAACGCTACGCACTGAAGGATGAGGACGGCATCCTCGACCCTGAACACATCGCAGAGAATTACTGGTACCTGCACAGCCAGCCCCGGGACGCATGGACGTTCGAGCTGGACCTGCGCCCCTGGAACGAACGCTGGTAGACCCGGGCGTCTGCGAATCACTTGGGACGTGCCCTTACCTATATAAGAAGAAGGAATGCAACGATGAGCCGAAGCGTGGAGTTTTACTTCGATGTGGGCAGCCCGACCAGTTACCTGGCCTACATCCAATTGCGAAAGATCTGTGATGAGACGTCAGCGACGTTGATCTACCGCCCGATCTTGCTGGGCGCGGTGTTAAAAGCGACAGGCAATGCATCGCCCAACGACGTGCCTGCAAAAGCGCGTTACTCCATCAAGGATCTGGCACGGTTCGCCAAGCGCTACCAAGTCCCACTCACCTTCAACCCCCACTTCCCGATCAACACGCTGAGCCTGATGCGCGTGTTAACTGCGGCACAGATGCTCCAGCCACAACGGTTCATTGAATTGCTGGAAATCACTTTCAGGGCGATGTGGGTAGACGCGCGGGACCTGAACGATCCTGAGGCGTTGTCAGATGCGCTTATGAGGGCTGGTTTTGATCCGGCAGAAATCCTTGGCTGGGTCAGCAACCCCAGCGTCAAGGACCAGCTGAAAATCAATACCGAAGAAGCCGTTGCACGAGGCGTGTTTGGGGCCCCGAGCATGTTCGTCGACGACGAGCTCTATTTCGGTCAGGACCGACTCGATTTCGTCCGGGAAGCGCTAACCCGATAACCCGCCAGTAATGCCACCGCCAAAAAGGGCGGTAGCATTCCGGGTCAAACTGCCGCTGTCCGACCTTCCAACCAGGCCAACGCGGCGCCCTCCACGAGTGGACTGAGGCGCTGCCTGACCTGAGCGTGGTATTCGTTCAGCCATTCACGCTCATCTTGCGTCAGCAGGCCGATTTCAAGGCAGCGCGTGTCTATCGGACACAGCGTGAGGGTCTCGAACTTGAGAAACTCGCCAAACTCGGTCTTGCCCGCTTCCTGATTGATCACCAGGTTTTCAATGCGCACACCCCACTGCCCCGGCCGATACGTGCCGGGCTCGATCGACGTGATCATCCCCGGCTGCATCGCGGTCTGCGGCGTGGCGGCAGCCTGATAGGCAATCACCTGCGGACCTTCGTGCACGTTGAGAAAGTAACCGACGCCGTGACCGGTGCCGTGACCGTAGTTAACGCCCTCGGCCCAGATCGGCGCGCGAGCGATCGAGTCAAGCAATGGCGAAAGAATACCTCGGGGAAAATGCGCCCGGGACAGCGCGATCACGCCCTTTAGAACGCGCGTGCAGTCGCGCTTCTGCTCAACCGTCGGAGTGCCGACGGGCACCATCCGGGTGATATCCGTCGTACCGCCCAGGTACTGACCGCCGGAGTCGATCAGCAGCAGGCCATCACCTTCGATTTGCGCGTGCTCTTCTTCGGTGGCGCGGTAGTGAGGCATGGCCCCGTTGCCGTTGAAGCCGGCGATGGTGGCGAAACTCTGGGACACGTAGCCCGGCCGACGGGCCCGCGCTGCGCTGAGTTTTTCGTCGATGGTCAGTTCGCTGACGGGCTCTTTGCCCAGCGCTGAATCCAGCCAAGCGAAGAACTCGCACAGCGCCGCGCCATCCTGCTCCATCGCCTGACGGATATGCCCGGTGTCAGCGGCGCTTTTCTGAGATTTGAACAGCGTGGTGGGGTTGAGGCCTTCGACCAGCGTGACTTCGCTGTCGAGGTAATCCAGCAGACCACAGGTGACCCGCGCCGGATCCACCAGCAGCCGCGCATCTTTGGGCACGTTACGCAACGCGGTGCCAATGCGCGTGTACTCGTGCAGGGTAATGCCGTCTTGCTCCAAAGTGCTGCGCAACGCGGCGTCGACCTTCTCTGACGCGACGAACAGGTTGATGCTGTTCGGGCCGATCAGGGCGAAGGAGATGAACACCGGGTTGTAGGAGACGTCCGCGCCGCGCAGGTTAAACAGCCAGGCGATGTCGTCCAGCGTGGCGAGGAAATGCCAGTCCGCGCCGCGCTCGGCCATCACCGTGCGCAGTCTTTTCAGCTTGTCAGAGCGGGTTTCGGTGGCGTGGGGCGCCGCGTGCTCATAAATAGCCTGGGCCGGCAACGCAGGACGGTCATCCCACAGCTCCGTTAATGGATCGAGGTCGGTACGAAGCCGCGCGCCTTTTTCGTACAGATTGGCAGCCAGCGTACGCGACGACGCCACGGCCAGTACCGCACCATCCACCGCGACGACGGAATCTGTCTTGGCTTGGTCGGCGAGCCATTCAAGCGGGCCCGTCTGACCCGGCTGCAACTTGACCAACTCAATGCCGCTGCCTGCCAGTTCCTTGCTCGCCTGCTCCCAATAACGGCTGTCGGCCCACAGACCAGCGAAGTCCCGGGTGATGATCAGGGTGCCGACGGAGCCGTGGAAGCCGGACAGCCACTGCCGGCCTTGCCAGTAACCCGGCAGATATTCAGAGAGATGAGGGTCGGCCGACGGCACCAGCCAGGCGTCGATGCCTTCACGGCTCATCAGGGCGCGCGCCTGCGCAAGGCGTTGCATCGCCACTCCAGTGGTTTTCGACTGCGTATTCATTGAATCTCCTGGTGACCCGAATTGTTTGCATCGCAGACCCGGATAATGGAGCAGCGATCAAGCCTGAGCAACCGCAGCGCCGCCTCCACCCAGGACGCGGCAACGGCGCGCTCGGGCAAATGCATTGCGTACCGATGGGATCTGCGGACTGATCACTTACTTAGCCACGCTGATTTATATATAACCGAACACAGTTTTATCTATAAAAGTGCAACACTGCCATGCTTGCTTAATTGACCCATTCAAACTCGACTAATAATTACCGCTGCGTGTCATTACGTTTGAATGACGCGTTGAATAATCGAGCGCCATAAAACCGTTGCCCCCTCCCTGCGCCCAAGTTCTGACGTTGGAAAAATGTCTTCCTCGTCATTTCTGGTTGCCGAAGAGCGCGTCGTGGCGGGCGCCTAAAAAGCGTCGCGCACCACAAGAGGGCGGCGATGTTTTATTGACTCCTTTTAAAATCAATGACTTAGCCATTCTGATCATCCGCTTATCAAAAATTTAACAGAATGATGGCGAAATAATTTGACAGAAAGTCCGCCTCCGTCGATATATAGGCATGTCCAATGTTTTCCCGTTTTTGCAGTGCGGCCCTAGAGCTGCGCGCCGAGAGCATTCCGACTTAATTACCCTGCGACTGCCCTGGAAGTTAAAGAATCAAACGGTGTGAAATCAGCGCCGGTGGGCAGTTTTTGGTTCAAAGAAAGCTTTTTCGAATGACTGAATGTGCTCGGTCGGGCGGTAGCTTTGCCCAACGCTTTAGTCAGCCAATGCTGAATGAAGCCACCGTTTGAATGCACACCTTATGTAGTACGACGGCAGGATCTGCAGATTCGGGCGGTAGCGTGCCTGAAGCGCAATTCGCCCCCTGCCCTGCACTCCTCACTCTCTCCGAGGGCCTGATGCAATGCCTTTATCTTTCGACATGGATGAGCAGCTGGTTCAGCGTCTGGCTGACGAAATCGATACCAACGGCTTTGCAAAACTGAACGCGGCCGTGCCTGACGCGGACCTGCAGCAGTTGCGGGCGTGGACTGACCAGCAGGCGCGCAAACACAAGGGCGAATACTTTGCCTACCACGGCGAAGCGGCACTGAGCGAAAGCCTGCTGGCGAGCTACTGGTCTGATCCGCGTTTCAAAACGCTGCTCGGTCGCCTCTATAAGCACGCGGCTCACCGTGACGCCGCCAGCGACCGCATCTTTCCGGTGCTGCGCTGCGTGCAGGGCAATCAGGGCAAGCGCGAATCCAACAGCTTCCATTACGACGCCAGCCTGGTGACCGCGCTGATCCCGGTGTTCATCCCCAGCGAAGGCGAAGGACGCGGCGACCTGATGCTGTTTCCGAACATCCGCCGGGTGCGCTCATGGGTGGTGTTCAACGTGATCGAGAAAGCCCTGCTGCAGAACAAGATCACCCGCGGCTGGATCATCAAAGGCATGCAACGCAACTGGCTCAAGCCGTATGTGCTGCGCCTGGAGCCGGGCAGCGTTTATTTCTTCTGGGGTTATCGCAGCCTGCACGCCAACCAGGCCTGCCGGCCGGACGTGAAGCGCGCCACCGCGCTCTTCCACTTCGGCGACCCCCATGCAGGCAGCCTCGCCACCCGGTTGATCCTGAAAATCAATCAGGGCCGCGCGCGGCGGATGAGCAGCAAGGCAGGCAGCCCGCCGCCGGCGTCCACCCCGAACTGATTTCGCTCGAACCTGGCGTTGACCGCCCGACGCCAGACAGGCGCCGCCGCATCACTGCCCCGAAAGCCTTTTAAAAGCTTCGCATCTGAAATGGAGAATTCGATGATCAACGTCACCAAGACCTACCTGGGCGATATCGACAAGTTCAAAGGCTACGTCGAGGGCATTTATGCGCGCGGCTGGCTGACCAACCACGGGCCGCTGGTGTGCGAGCTCGAACAGCGGTTGAAAGATTATCTGGGCGTCAAGCACGTCATCCTTACCAACAACGGCACCCTCGCCTTGCAAGTCGCCTACCGCGCGCTGGGTTTGAGCGGCAGCGCAGTGACCACGCCGTTCAGCTTCGTCGCCACCAGCAGTTCGCTGCAGTGGGAAGGGATTCGCCCGATCTTCGCCGACATCGACGCGCAGACCTGGAACATTTCGCCCGAGCACATCGAAAGCCGCATCGTCTCCGACACCACCGCCATTGTCGGCACCCACGTCTTCGGCAACCCGTGCGCCGTTGAGCGCATCGAAGAAATCGCCCGTCGGCGCAATCTGAAAGTCGTGTACGACGGCGCCCACGCCTTTGCCGTGCGTCACGCCGGCCAGTCGGTGCTCAACTGGGGCGACGTCAGCACCCTGAGCTTCCACGCCACCAAGCTGTTTCACACCATCGAAGGCGGCGCGATCATCACCAACGATGACGAAACGGCGCGCCGCGCTCACCTGCTGTGCAACTTCGGCATCGTCGACGTCGACAAGATCGACGGCATCGGCATCAACGCCAAGCTCAACGAATTCTCCGCCGCGATGGGCCTGTGCATTCTCGACGACATCGAGAACATTCTTCAGGAACGCGCTGAAATTGCTGACCGCTACACCACCCGCCTGGGCGACTACGTCGACCTGCAGCGGCCGGAAAACAACAGCGAGCTCAACCACAGCTACTACCCGATCGCTTTGCGCGACGAACCACAGCTGCTGCGTTTGCGTTCGGCGCTGAACACCAACGGCATCAACCCGCGCCGCTACTTCTATCCGTCGCTGGACACCCTTGAATACCTGCAGCCGCAAGCGGCGCAAACCGCTTCGCGTTCATTGAGCGAGCGCGTGCTGTGTCTGCCGATTTACCCCGGCCTGCTGCGCGACGATCAGGACCGCGTGATCAACACGGTGATCGCCGAAACCAGCGCCGCCCACTCGCCGTACCGTGTGCCGTCACTCGCGCAGGTCATGTAACACCATCGCGCCATTCACCCCGTTTCGCCGGAAGGACTTTCGATGCCAACCAAGCGCTCAGTCATACGCAACACTGCGTTGAGCTATGCAGGCCAGGCCTACACGCTGCTCGTGGGGATCCTGATCATGCCGTTCTACCTCGGCCACATGGGCGCCGAGGCATACGGGCTGATCGGGTTCTTCTCGGTGCTGCAGGCCTGGCTGCAATTGCTGGACGCAGGGTTGTCACCGAGTCTGGTCAGGGCGGTGGCGCACCGCCAGGGCAGCGATGGACTGGATCGCTACACCGGTCGCCTGCTGCGTTCATTCGAGATCATCTTCCTGCCACTGGCGGGTTTCTGCTGCGTGGCGATGTACGCCGGCAGCGAATGGATTGCAGTGCATTGGCTCAATGCTCAGCAATTGTCCACCGAGACGCTGGTGCAGTGCATTGGGCTGATGGGCATCGTCATCGCCCTGCGCTTGTTTTCCACGCTTTATAAAAGCGGGATTCAAGGCCTTGAACAGCATGCATGGCTGAACATCGCCAACGTGATCATCGCCACGCTGCGCTACTTCGGCGGCCTGCTGCTGGTGAGCACGATTTCCAACGACCCGGTGCACTTCTTCGAATTCCAGGCGCTGGTGGGCTTGATAGAAGCGTTGATCTTCGCGGCCCGTGCCTATCAGCAAATGCCGACGCCGTCGCCGCTGACCGGTTTCGACTGGGATCTGGTCAAGCCGATCATCCCGTTCGCGGCGAGCATGTCCGGCACCGCAGTGCTGTGGATCGTGCTGACCCAGATCGACAAGGTGCTGCTCTCCGAGCTTCTGCCGCTCGATGAATACGGTTATTTCTCGCTGGTGGCGCTGATCACCACCGGGATCATGATGCTCTCCAACCCGCTGGCGCAGACGTTACTGCCGCGCCTCACCGTGTTGATGGCCGAAGGGCGCCGGGATGACATGCATCAGCTGTATCTGGCGGCCAACCGGTTTGTGTGCACGTTCCTGTTTCCCCTCGCGGCGCTGATCGCGCTGCACGCCGACGAAATGGTGTTTGCCTGGTCGGGCGATCGCCCTGCCGCCGACTGGAGCCGGACGATTCTGCCGTGGTACTCGCTGGGCAGCGCCATCATGGCGGTCAGCGCGTTCCAGTTTTATCTGCAATACGCCTATGGGCGCATGCACCTGCACGTCTGGTACAGCATCGTTTCGGCGCTGGTCACCGTCCCGGTGATGTTTCTGGCGATTCGCGGTTATGGCGCTTACGGCGCGGCAATTGCCTGGTTCGTGTTGCGGGTGGTGTCCTTCGCCATCTGGCCGGTCATCGTCCACCAACGACTGGCCCCGGGCATTCACAGCCAATGGCTGCGCGACATCATCCGCATCAGCGTGATGACCGGCGTGGGCCTGGCGATCACCGAGCCGTTGCTGCGCCTGATCGCCAATGAAAACCGCCTCAGCATCTTCCTGGGTCTGGCCGTCTGCGGCCTGCTCACGCTGCTGATTGTGGCCGCCAGCTACAAACCGCTGGTGATGAAGATTTCCGTTCTGTTCAGCAAACCCAGTGTTTAACTGCGAGTACCCAAGCCATGGATGCTATTAGCAATAAGACGAGCTCTTCGCCGTCCGCCGCGCCCTTGGTCAGCATCGTCTGCCCAGCCTATAACCAGGAAGCCTACGTCGCACAGACGCTGGAAGGCTTTCTGATGCAGCAAACCACGTTCGCCTTCGAAATCCTGGTGAACGACGATGCCTCCACGGACGGCACCGCCCGCATCATTGCCGATTACGTCAAACGCTTCCCGACGCTGATCCGCCCCTTCTATCACGAGACCAATCAGTACTCGCAGAACAACCCGCCGGTGCCGCGTCTGTTCGGCGAAGCCCGGGGCCGCTACATCGCCTACTGCGAAGGCGATGATTACTGGACTGACCCGCGCAAGCTGCAGATTCAGGTGGATTTCCTCGAGAACAACCCGGATTACGTGCTGACCTACCACGACGCGATCCCTTTCGACATCAGCGGCCAGTACCCGATTCAGCTGCAAGGCAAGCTGCGCGGGGATGCCACGGCGCTGGAGCTGCAGAAGGCGCGGCCGGTGTCGACGCTGACCACGGTGTTCCGCAACGTGTTCGATGCGTTGCCGCCCGAGCTGCGGGCGGCGCCACTCAACGATCTGGTCTGGTGGTCGCTGCTCGGTGCCTACGGCAAGGGCAAATTCATGGGCGAGGTCAAGCCGGCCATGTACCGCTTGCACCCGGGCGGCGTGTTTTCGATGCGCTCCAACAAACGCAAGCTGCACATGGCGCTGCAGACCTCCGGCGCGCTGGCCAACTACTACAACCGACTCGGCAATCAGGAGCTGTATGAGCATTTTCTGATGGAGCTGGTCGAGTACTCGCTGTCGGCGATCACCCCGAAACGCAAGATGCAGACGCTCCTGGCGGTCGGGCAGAACTTCAGCACCAACATCAGCAAGAGACTGATGACGAGCCTCAGCAAAGGTCATGTTCAATAACGTACTGGTGGTCTGCGTCGGCAATATCTGTCGCAGCCCCATGGCCGAAGCCATGTTCCGACAACGCGTGCCGAACGCGCGCATCCAGATCTCGTCGGCCGGTATTCACGCCATGCTCAGTTCCACCATCGATCCGCTGGCTCAGGCCGTCCTGCAGGTCAACGGCGTCCCCGCCCACAAACATCGAAGCCGTCAGATCGATCGGCAGATGCTCCACGAAGCAGAGCTGATTCTGGTCATGGAGCATCGTCAGACCCAGAGCGTCCTCAAGCTGGCCCCCGAGGTACGCGGCAAGACGTTTCTGATTGGCAAATGGCAACAAGAGCTGGAAATAGCCGATCCCTACCGGCGCCCGAAACTAGCCTTTGAACAGACCTACGAGCTGCTTTCGCGTTGTGTCGACGACTGGCTTCCTTATCTTCAGTCAGGAGATCCAAGATAAATGACCGCTATGAACCGTACTTCTCTGGACGAGGTCCAGGACTCCCGGATCGATTTGGCGACTATCTTGCGCACACTTTTCGATCACAAAGGATTGATTGCGTCGATTGTCGGCATCTGCGTCCTGCTCGGCGCCACCTACGCGATTCTGGCCACGCCGATCTTCCAGGCCAACGCGATGATTCAGATCGAGCCGCGCAAAGTCGGCATCGAGGGCCGCACCGAAGTCTCCAGCAAGCCGCTGTCGGTTTCCCAGGCGACCACCGAGATCGAGCTGATCAAATCCCGCGCAGTGCTGGGCAAGGTCGTTGATGACCTCAAGCTGTACATCGTGCAAAAGCCCAAATACATCCCGGGGCTGGGCAGCTACATGGCGCGTCGGTTCAAGCCGGAGCGTGAAGGCGCGCTGGCCGATCCGATGTTCGGACTGAACAGCTACGCTTGGGGCGGCGAGAAACTCGACGTCTTCCAGCTGGAGGTGCCGGACGCACTGCTGGGCGAAAAGATGACCATGGTGGCAGGCAAGCCTGGCACCTTCACCCTGTATGACGAAGACCGCAACAAGCTGCTCAGCGGCCCGGTGGGTCAGACCGTCGAAGGCAGCGGCATCAAAATCCAGGTGGCTGCGCTCAATGCCCGTCCCGGCACCGAGTTCACCGTGGCGCGTCAACGCACCCTGACCACCGCGCTGGATTATCAGGACCGTCTGAAAATCATGGAAGCGGGCAAGGATTCCGGGATCGTCTATCTGTCGATTCAGGACCCCGACCCGGCACTGGCCAAGCGCATCCTCAACGAAGTCAGCCGTCTGTATGTGCGTCAGAACGTCGAGCGCAGTTCGGCCGAAGCTGCCCAGCGTCTGGAGTTCCTGCGTTCGCAACTGCCCGCCGTGCGCAAGCAGCTGGAACAGTCGGAAATCGCGCTGAACAACTTCCAGATGGGCGCCAAGTCGGTTGACCTGAGCGTTGAAACCAAGTCGGTTCTGGATCAGGTGGTCAAGCTGGAAGGCACCCTGTCGGACCTGAAAATGAAGCGCGTCGACGTCGAGCGTCTGTACACCCCGGAGCATCCGACCTACCGCGCCCTGATGACACAGATCGGCCAGGTTGAATCCCAGAAAGCCGCGCTGCTGAAGAAGATCGAAGCCCTGCCGGCCACGCAACAAGAGTTGCTGCGTCTGAACCGCGACATGCAGGTCACCTCGCAGACCTACACCCTGTTGCTGGACAAGAGCCAGGAGCAGGACATTCTGCGCGCCGGCAGCATCGGCAACGTACGCATCATCGACAACGCCGACGCCAACGTCGAAGAGCCGGTCAAGCCGATGCGCAAGATCATCGTGCTGGTTGCCGCCCTGATCGGTCTGCTGCTGGCCGTTGCCACCGTGTTTGTGCGCCAGGCGTTCTATCGCGGCGTGGACAACCCGGAAGTCATCGAAAACCTGGGCATGCCGGTGTATGCGTCGCTGCCGTATTCGCGCCTGCAGGAACGCATGGAGAAAGCCGCCCAAAGCCGTTCGGCGAGCAAGGAACCGCGCCTGCTCAGCGTCAGCGCGCCGACCGAACTGGCGATCGAAGCGTTGCGCAGCCTGCGCACCAGCCTGCACTTCGCCATGCTTGAAGCCCGCAACAACGTGCTGATGATTTCCAGCCCGACGCCGGGCGTGGGCAAGTCGTTCGTCTCCAGCAACCTGGCGGTGATCATTGCGCAGACCGGCAAACGCGTGTTGCTGATCGACGCCGACATGCGCAAAGGCTACCTGCACAAGATGTTCAACCTGACGCCCAAGCACGGTTTGTCGGACACCCTCGCCGCGCGTCTGGGCAGCAAGGAAGTCATCAACCACACCGAAGTGCGCAACCTGGACTTCATCTCCTGCGGTTACGCGGCGCCCAACCCGTCCGAGCTGTTGATGCACGACAACTTCAACAAAATGATCAGCGAGCTGTCGCCGCTGTATGACCTGGTGATCATCGACACCCCGCCGATCCTGGCGGTGACCGATGCCACCCTGGTCGGCCGTCAGTCGGGCACCTGCCTGCTGGTGACCCGCTTCGGCCTGAGCACGGCCAAGGAAATCGAAGCGTGCAAGCGCCGCCTGATGCACAACGGCATTCTGATCAAGGGTGCGATCTTCAACGGTGTCCTGCGCAAGGCGTCGACCGCCGACTACGACTGCGCCGCGTACGGTTACGACTACACCACGGTCCGCAAGTAAATCGACACGCACGCCAAGGAGATACACATGGCCAGGACCCTTGCAGTGATGCAGCCCTATCTGTTTCCGTACCTGGGTTACTTTCAGCTCATTGCCGCCGCAGACGTGTTCGTCCTGGGAGACGATCTGCAGTATGTGCGGTCCGGCTGGGTCAATCGCAACCGCATCCTGCACAACGACGAAGCGAAGCTGATCACCTTCCCGTTGAAGAAAGACCGCTTTCAGTTGCAGATCAATCAGCGCCAACTGTGCGAGCACTTCAGCGATGAGGCGCTGCGGCTGATCGATCTGCTCGCCGAGAGTTACCGGGAGGCGCCGTACTTTGCGCAGGTCATGCCGCTGCTGGAGCGGTTGATCCGTTTCCCGCAGCAGAACATCGCGCTGTATGCCGAACACGCAATCCGTGAAATGTGTGCTTATCTACACATCGTGACGCCGATCCTGCGCAGCTCGGACCTTATACTGGGTAGCGCTGCGGACAAGCAGGAGCGCATCATCCGCATCGCTCACACGTTTGAAGCCACCACGTTCATTACTCCGGAAGGCGGATCGGTCATCTATGACCGTGACCACTTCGCCCGCAACGGTTTGCTGGTGCGGTTCTTCCGGATGAACCCGGTGGTGTATCGGCAGTTCCGGCAACCTTTCGTCGCCAACTTGTCGATCATCGATGTGCTGATGTTCAACTGCGTCGAGCAGGTGCAGCAGATGTTGACCGAATACGGGCTGGACAAGAATCCACCCTGCGCGGGGCCGGGCATGATGCACGGGCTGGCGCAAAAACCTGACGTTGTCCTGACCGGGTCTCACCGGATCGCAGTGGAGTGAAGTGTATGTCTGAAGTCGTCAATAGCGCCTGTGGCTCCGCGCGCTGGTATCTCATCCAGACCAAACCCCGCCAGGAAGCACGTGCCGCAGAGCACCTGCAACGTCAGCAATTCGAGTGCTACCGCCCGGTCAAGCACGGCGAGAAAAAACGCGGCTCACGGGCACCGGCCGAAGAAGAGCTGTTCCCCGGCTATCTGTTCATCCACATGGATCAGGCCAGCGACAACTGGTACCCGATCCGCTCGACCCGAGGCGTGGCGCGCATCGTCACCTTCGGCGGCATGCCGGTTCCGGTGCAGGATGAGCTGATCGAGCAGATCCGTCAGCGTCTGCTGGCACCGCCGGCCAGGGTGGCCTTTCAAGAAGGTGAAACGGTGCGGATCACGGCCGAGGGCTTCAACGACGTCGAAGCGATCTTCCTCGCGGCCGACGGTGATGAACGTGCGGTGATTCTGCTCAACCTGCTGCAGCGGGAGCAGAAGGTCACCCTGCCGGTCAGCAGCCTGTCGCGCATGCAAGCGCAGGCCTGATCCCCAGGCTTTGACGAAGCCCCACCGCCTTTTAGCGTCGTCCATCCCTTTCCACACATCCTGATTCCCACGGGGCTGATGCTTTTCAGCCTCTTGACCCCCCTTCGCCCGGAACTCGCCATGACCCAGAAAACCACGCTGGTGACGCTCACCTATGGTGACCGTTTCAACTACCTGCACACGCTGGTCAGCCGTTCGCTGGAGAGCCCGCTGATCGATCGCGTGATCATCGTCAGCAACGCATCCACCGCGCCGCTGGACACCCTTCGCCGCACCTGGCCGAATCAGGTCAGCGTGATCTACATGCATGAGAACACCGGTTCCGCGCGGGGCTATTCGGTGGGGATTCAGGCCGCACTGGACGCCGGTGCCGAGCACATCTGGCTGATGGACGACGACAACGCGCCGACCATCAACGCCATCGCCACGCTGCATCAGGTGCTCGAAGAACGTAAGCGCATCGACGGCGAAGACAAGGCCGCCGTGCTGGGCTTTCGTCCGACCCATCAGGCGGACATCGCCGCCGGCGTGCCGAACCGCTTCGCCATCCAGCGCCGCTCGAGTTTCTTCGGTTTTCACATCGCGCAGCTGCCGTACAAGATCTGGCGCCGGCTGCCGTGGGGCGCGCCGCAAAGCCCGCACAGCAAACTGCCAATGGTGCAGTTGCCGTTCGCCACGTACGGCGGCCTGCTCGCCCACCGCAATCTGTATCGCCGTATCGGCCTGCCACTGGACGCGTTGATGCTGTACGCCGACGACAGCGAATACACCTGGCGCATCACGGCAGGCGGCGGCCGGATCTTCCTGGTGCCGGATGCCTTGCTCGACGACCTGGAAAGCTCGTGGAACATCAAGGCGCGCACCAACAACATTTACGAGAGCTTCCTGCTGGGCGGCTCGGACTTGCGGGCCTACTACGGCGCGCGCAACCAGGCCTGGTTCGACAAAAACATCTGGGCCAATTCGTCGCTGCTGTACGGCCTCAACCGCTGGGTGTTCTTCCGGCTGCTGCGGCTGATCGCCAAGCGACGCGGTGCCGAGGAGCGCCTTGGCCTGATCGAACAAGCCATCCGTGACGGTGAGTCCGGGGTACTGGGCCTGAATCAGTCGTATCCATTATGAAAATACTGTTCATCAGCAGCCTGTATGCCCCTCACATTGGAGGCGGCGCGGAAATCATTCTTCAGCGTACCGTCGAAGGCCTGCAGCAGCGCGGCTGTGAAGTCAGCGTGCTGGTGACCGGTCCCGACGCGGGCTTGAGCGTTGAAGCGGTGAACGGCGTCAAGGTCTACCGCGCCGGCCTGCGTAACTTCTACTGGCATTTCGGTGCACAACGGCCTGGCCGCCTGGCGCGCCTGGGCTGGCACCTGCGCGACCGCTACAACGGCGCGATGCGCAGCTACGTGAAACAGGTCATCGGCAACGAGCAGCCGCAACTGGTGGTCTGCCACAACCTGGCCGGCTGGTCGGTGTCGGTCTGGGACGAGATCACCGCTGCAAAGCTGCCGATCGTGCAGGTGCTGCATGACATGTACCTGATGTGCCCGAGCAGCAACATGTTCAAACGCGGCCAGTGCTGCCAGCAGCAATGCGGCAGTTGCCAGACCTTTCGCAAGGGCCACGACGCGCGCTCGGCGCAAGTCGCGGCAGTGGTCGGGGTCAGCCGCTTCATTCTTGAGAAGCTGCAGCTGCGCGGTTATTTCAGCGCGGCCAGCCCGTACGTCGTGCACAACGCCAGCCCGTTCACGCCGCCGACCGCCTCGCCCCATCAGCGGCGGCAAGCGGACCTCCTGGCGAAGAAAGCACCGTTGCGCTTCGGCTACATGGGCACGCTGTCCCATCAGAAAGGCGTGGCCTGGCTGATCGAGCAATTTCAGCGACTGCCCTTCGACGCCACCCTGCAGATCGCCGGCCGTGGCCAGAATGATGACGAGGCCACGTTCAAGGCGCTGGCGACGTCGTCGAAGATCAGTTTTGTCGGGTACCAGAACCCTGAAGCGTTCTACCGCCAGATCGACGTTGCCGTGGTGCCTTCGCTGTGGAACGAGCCGTTCGGCATGGTCGCCGTCGAAGCCTGCGCCCACTCGGTGCCGGTGATCGCCAGCCGCATGGGCGGTTTGCCGGAGATCATTCAGGACCCGCTCAACGGTTTGCTGTGCGACCCGCAGGATCCCGACTCACTGGGCCAGGCGATGTTGCGTTTGCACCAGAACCCGGAATTGCTGGCACGTCTGAGCGGTCAGGCGCGGGTCAGCGTGGCGTCATTACTGAACCTGGAGTTGATGCTCGACAGTTACCAAAGCATTTTTGCCCAGACGCTGCTGGACGACGTTGCCCGGCGCAACCGGCACACACTGCCCCACCCGGTTTGACCACAGCGGCATGCCCGTACGCGATGCCGACCTTACCGCCGACGGCCCGAGACCTACCTGAGCAAGCGCTCCGGACCGTGCCTCTTCATTGAGACAAGCCATGCTCATCCCTTACCTGACCCGGCTACGACGACCCGCGGCGGTCCTGTTGCTGGGTTTATTGATCAGTTGCATCGCGCGGGCTGACGAAGCGTTCATCATCGGCGTCGACACGCACTTGATGAACAAACCCGGCACCTCAGCCCGCGCGTTGCAGCTGCTGAAAGCGGCGGGTGTCGACTCGGTGCGCGACGATGCCTACTGGTCCAGCGCCGAGCCCCGACGAGGGTTGTTGAAGATCGAGCCTTCATGGCAGTCGTTCCTGAGCGCCGCCCAGGAACACAGCCTGCGACCGTTGCTGGTGCTGGGCTACGGCAACCCGTTTTACGAGAACTACGCCAAACCGCGGAAACCCTCGGTGCGCGACGCTTACGGCAACTACGCCAGCTTCGTCACCCGCCAGCTCACCGACAGCGTGGACTTCTACGAAATCTGGAACGAGTGGGACAAGGAAAACCCGGTCGACCCGGTATTCGCCAGGGACTACAGCGTCCTCATCGAACAAACCGCCCAGCGCATTCGCGCCAATCAGCGGCCGATGGTGATTCTGGCCGGCGCCGTGACCAGTCAGGGCATGGACCTGGGGTTTGCCGATCGGCTGGTGGAGTCGGGGGTGCTCAACCATGTCGACGGGCTGTCGCTTCATCCCTATGTGTATTGCCGTTCGGATGAGCGCAACACCCCGGAAAACTGGATTGCCTGGCTGCGGCGGATCAGCGAGGACCTGAAAGACAAGAATCGCAACAAAGGCCCGGTGCCGCTGTACCTCACCGAAATGGGCTGGCCCAGCAACGAGGGGCGTTGCGGCGGTGATGAGAAGACCCAGGCGGCATTCCTGGCGCGTAGTTTCTTTCTGGCGCAGACGATGCCCAACATCAAAGGCATGTGGTGGAACGGCCTGCTCAACGACGGGCCCGACCGTACTGATCCGGAGCAGAACTTCGGCCTGCTCGATCAGGACCTGAGCGTCAAGCAGGCCTACCTGACGCTGAAGGCCATCAGCCCGACGCTGCATCAATTCCGTTACGACGCTGAAAAGAGTCGCGAAATCGACTCGCAATACCTGCTGCGGTTCGCCAAGGGTTCGGAGCAGATCATGGTCGCCTGGACCGCCGGGCTGCCGCGATCGATCAAGGTCGACGCCAGCAGCGTGCTGCGCGGCAACGTGCAGTACATCGACACCCGCCAGCCGCAAAGCGGGCTGGTCGACAGCGGCATCCCGTGGAACTGCAACGACGGGCGTTGCTCGGCGCAAGTGCCGATCGATGACTTCCCGAAAATAATAAGCCTGGGCACACGCCCTGCACTGTTTGCCTTGCCCTGAGTTCTGCCTTTTTTATTCCGGCCCGCCTTCCGGGCGCCCCTTCATCCAGGGCGCTGACGGCTCTTAACTGAGCGCGCTGACGGCTTCTGCGCACGACCCCTTTATCTCTTTTACAGGTCGACCACAATGATTGTGATCAATGCACGTTTTCTGACTCAGGAATTGCGCGGCGTTCAGCGCTTCGCCGAACAGATCTGCCTGGCCCTCAAACAACTGCGCGACGACGTGGTGTTTGTGGCGCCCCACGGCATTCAGATGCACGAGAGCGCCAAAGCTCTCGATGTGCAATGCATCGGCAGCCACACCGGCCACCTGTGGGAACAACTGGACCTGCCGCTGTACCTGCGCCGTCAGGGTAACCCGCTGCTGATTTCCCTGTGCAGCACCGCACCGCTGTTTTACCGCAACCAGATCGCGACCCACCACGACGTCACCTATGTGCGTCACCCGGAAAGCTACACGCGCACGTTCCGTCTGCTCTACCGGACCATGACGCCGATCATGCTGTCGCGGATCAAATCGCTGCTGACGGTGAGCGCCTTCTCCAAGGGAGAGATTTCGCAGTTCTACACATTCCCGGAAAAGAAAATCTTCGTGGTGCCCAATGCGGTGAGCGGTGCGTTTCAACCGGGCCCTCCCCTCAAAGAGCAACAGGACTACCTGCTGGCGGTGTCTTCGCCCAGCGCCCACAAGAATTTCAGCCGGATGATTCAGGCGTTCCTGCTGCTGCGCGGCCACGATGATCTGCAACTGCGCATCGTCGGTGGCGCCAGCGGCATCTTCAGCGACGACAACCTGCAGCGCCTGGCCAGTCGTGACCCGCGGATCCGTTTTCTGGGGCGCCTGAGCGATGAAGAACTGATCAGCCAGTACCAGGGCGCAACGGCCTTTGTATTTCCGTCGCTGTACGAAGGCTTCGGTATTCCGCCCCTGGAAGCTCAGGCGTGCGGTTGCCCGGTGCTGGCGGCGAATGCGGCGTCGATTCCTGAAGTGCTGCAGGCCAGCGCGCTGTATTTCGACCCGCTGGACATTGACCACATGGCCGCCGCCATGGAACGCATTCTGACGGACATGCCGCTACGCCTGTCCCTGCGCCGACGGGGGCTGAACAACGTCGCGCGGTTTTCCTGGGAAGAGTCGGCACGGCAGGTTTCCCAACGCATCGACGCGCTGCTGAGTCCGGCCAGAGACCGGCGCAGCAGCCAGGGCAGTGACGCCCTGGGTCGCGAATCTTCCAGCAACTGAGGCACTGCCATGAAACGCCTTGCCTATCTCGACGCGTTGCGCGGCATCGCCGCCTTGATGGTGGTCTTCACCCATTTGTACGCACCGGTCATCGGTCACGTCTGGGTGCTGGATTACCTGATCGACCCCGGCAAGCTGGGGGTGCTGTGGTTTTTCATGATCAGCGGCGTCGTGATTCCCTACAGCCTGAAGCCGGTGCCTGACGGCGCCCGACGCTTCCTGATCTCACGCTTCATGCGCTTGTACCCGGCCTACTGGCTGTCACTGGTGCTGTTTGTGCTGATGCTTCAGTTGACCGGCGCGCCGCTGCCGTCCTGGCCGCAGATCGTCGCCAACCTGACGATGGTGCAGGCGGCACTGGGCTTCGACGACGTCGTCGGTCTGTACTGGACGCTGTTCATCGAACTGGTGTTCTACGGGCTGTGCCTGGCGTTGTTCATCGCCGGCAAGCTCTACGACCTGGCCTTTAGGGCGCGCTGTTCCCTGGTGTTTCTGCTCGCCGCGCTGGCGATGGGCATTGCCCGCGCGCTGACCGAACACAAACTGCCGGTGGCGCTGCCCCTGGCGTTGTCGCTGATGTTCTTCGGCTCGGTCTGGCGCCAGTGGTTGCTGGCCGAGCACAGCGCGGCGCTGACGCGGAACCTGAAGATGCTGTTCGTGGCCTTCGCCGTGCTGTTGCCGCCGACGCTGATCATGGCCTACAGCAAGGACATGGGCACCGGCGAAACCTGGGGCCGTTACTGCTTCACCTACGCCGTGGCCATCGTCAGCTTCGTGCTGCTGACCCGCAGCGTGCGCCTGAACCACCCGGCGCTGGTCTGGCTGGGCGCAGTGAGTTACTCGCTGTACCTGCTGCACCCGTCGATGGGCATGCTCAGCGAATTCCTGCTGCGCGGCACCGAGGCACCGGGCCTGCTGGTGGCGCTGGTCGCGACGGTGCTGACCCTGGGCGCCGCCCATCTGTGCTTTCGCTACATCGAACACCCTTTCATCCAGCTCGGAAAACGCCTCAATAACCGCAACGCCAAGACGCAGCCTGTGAGCGTCTGATTTAGCGCCTGCGAACATGGAAAGGTTGTGGGACTGCCCTCGCGAGCTTCGCTCGACGTGCCGGGCGTCCTTCAGCCGTTAAAGCAGAGAATTCCAATGAAAATTGCAATCGTCCACGACTGGTTGGTGACGTACGCCGGTGCCGAAAGGGTTTTGGCATCGCTGATCAATATCTGGCCCGAGGCGGATCTGTTCTCCGTCATCGATTTCCTCAGCGACCAGGACCGCGCCCAATTGGGCGGCAAGGTCGCGACAACCACGTTCATCCAGCGCCTGCCCAAGGCCAAGACCAAATACCAGCGCTACCTGCCGCTGATGCCGATGGCCATCGAGCAGCTGGACCTGTCCGGTTACGACCTGATCATCAGCAGCAGCCACGCCGTGGCCAAGGGCGTGCTGTGCGGGCCGGACCAGTTGCACGTCAGCTACGTGCATTCGCCGATCCGCTACGCCTGGGACCTGCAGCATCAGTACCTCAAAGAGGCAAACCTGAGCACCGGCCTGAAAGGCAAAGTGGCGCGGATGATCCTGCACTACATGCGCATGTGGGATCAGCGCACGGCTGCGGGCGTCGATGACTTCATCGCCAACTCGCACTTCATCGGCGCGCGCATCACCAAGGCCTACCGTCGCGAATCCACGGTGATCTACCCACCCGTGGACACCCGCGGTTTCGCGCTGCAGGAACAGAAGCAGGATTACTACTTCACCGCTTCGCGCATGGTTCCGTACAAGCGCATGCCAATGATCATCGACGCCTTCGCGGCGATGCCGAACAAGCGCCTGGTGGTGATCGGCGACGGTCCGGAAATGGAAAAGGCCAAGGCCGCTGCTGCCCACGCGCCGAACGTCACGCTGCTGGGTTATCAGCCGTTCGCGGTGCTGCAGGAACACATGAGCAACGCCAAGGCATTCGTGTTTGCCGCCGAAGAGGATTTCGGCATCAGCCCGGTGGAGGCCCAGGCCTGCGGCACGCCGGTCATCGCGTTCGCCAAGGGCGGCGTGGTGGAAACGGTCTGCGGCCTGGATCATCCACAGCCCACCGGCGTGCTCTACCCGGAGCAGAGCGTGGCGTCGCTGATGGCCGCCATCGAGACGTTCGAGATCAACGGTTCACGCATCACCGCACAAGCCTGCCGGACCAATGCCGAGCGCTTCAGCGAAGCCCGCTTCGAACTGGAAATGCGCCAGTTCGTCGAGACCCGTCTGACGGCTGCCCGTCAAAGCCGCCAGCCTGCGCACACCCGGCCGGTCCAGATCGCGCCGACGCTGGTCAGCAGCGACCTCTCCGCCCGCGTTGTTCCGATCAAATCCGTCTGAGCGAGCCAAGAATATGCGCACACCATTAAGGGGCATCCTGCATGCCCATTCATCGTCGCTGTCCGTCGCTCACCGGTTGCTCGATCTGGCGGTCATCGCGGTCGGCGGTTACGGCGTCAACCTGCTCACCGGCACGCCGATGAGCAGCGAAGCCTGGATGCAGATTCTGCTGGCGGCGGTGGCTTTTCACTGGCTGGCCGAATACCACCAGCTGTATGGCTCGTGGCGTGGCGAGCGGATTTTGCGCGAGCTGCTGAAGGTCGCCAATTACTGGGGCCTGGCCTTCGTGCTGCTGCTGTTCGTCGATTACCTGCTGTTGCAGCCCGACCATCTGGCGGACAACAGCCAGATGGCCTGGTTTGCCGCCGTGCTGTTGGCGCTGTGTGGTTATCGTCTGGCGATTCGCAGCGTGCTGCACACCTTGCGTGCCCAGGGCTTCAACACCCGGCGCGTGGCGATTGTTGGTACCGGCCATTGCGGCGAACGCCTGGCGATGTCCATCGAACGCGCACCGTGGATGGGCCTGAACCTGCTCGGCTTCTATGACGAAGCGCCGCAGCAGATCGACCTGGCACGCATCGGCCGACGCATTCCGGTGCTGGGCGATCTGGATGAACTGATCCGGGACGCCCGCGACGGCAAGATCGACAAGGTGTACATCACCCTCGAACTCGGCGCACAAGAACGGTTGCAGGCACTGATCAAAGGCTTGAGCGACACCACCGCGTCGGTCTACGTGATCCCGGATGTGTTCATGTTCGAGCTGCTGCACGCCCGCAGCGAAAGCATCAACGGCCTGCCGAGCATCAGCATTTTCGACTCGCCCATGGACGGCGCCTGGAGCGTGGTCAAGCGTCTGGAAGACATCGTGCTGTCGAGCATCATCCTGACCATGATTGCCCTGCCGCTGATGCTGATCGCCCTGGCGATCAAGTTCACCTCCCCCGGCCCGGTGCTGTTCCGTCAACGCCGTTATGGCCTGGACGGGCGGCCGATAATGGTCTGGAAATTCCGCAGCATGAGCGTGCAGGAGAACGGCACCGTGGTGACCCAGGCCACGCGCAACGACAGCCGCATCACGCCGCTGGGCGCGTTCCTGCGGCGTACCTCGCTGGACGAGCTGCCGCAGTTCTTCAATGTGCTGCGCGGCGAAATGTCCATCGTCGGTCCGCGCCCCCACGCCGTGGCGCACAACGAGCAGTACCGCAAGCAGGTGTCGGGCTACATGCTGCGGCACAAGGTCAAGCCGGGCATCACCGGCTGGGCACAGATCAACGGCTGGCGCGGCGAGACCGACACGCTGGACAAGATGCAGAAACGCGTTGAATTCGACCTGCAGTACATCGAGCACTGGTCGGTCTGGCTGGACTTGAAAATCATCCTCCTGACGCTCTTCAAAGGCTTCGTCAACAAGAACGCCTTTTAAAAGAAAATCTGCCTAACACAACAAACATGGCCAAGGGCTAGTAAGCTCGGCAGGAGGTGCACGGGTGCATGAGCGAATGTGATCCGATGTTCGGTGTAAGTAAGGGATGCAAAGAAATCACTGCGGTGCCAGTACGCACCTATTAGGATTAGAAGGAACATTCATATGAAAGTAACGTTAGCGGTCGTGCTGCTTTCCAGTCTGGTGTTGCAAGGCTGCGCATTCGCCCCCGGTCAGTACATGTCTTACAGCGATGTCACCGACCAAGACCCCGACGGTCCCAAGGTCACGCTGATCAACATCACCCCCGCCACCCTTGCCCAGCAGCAGAAAACGGCGGACGCAGCGGCCAAACCGCTGCCCCCGGAACTGCTGAACTACAAGACGCCTGAATACATCGTCGGCCCGGGCGACGCCTTGCTGGTGACCGTGTTCGAACACCCTGAACTGACCGCGCCGGGCTCCCAGGAACAACTGGATGCCAACAGCCGCGAAGTGCTGAACGACGGCACCGTGTTCTTCCCGTACGTGGGCCGTATTCAGGCCGCCGGCAAGACCGTTTCGCAGATCCGCGACCAGCTGCGCATGGGCCTGGCGCCGCAGTACACCGAAGTGAAAGTCGACGTCAAAGTGCTGCGTTACAACAGCCAGCGCGTCCTGCTCTCGGGTGCCTTCAAATCGGCTGGCCCGCAACCGATCACCAACATTCCGCTGAGCCTGGTTCAGGCCATCAGCCAGGCCGGTCTTGATTCGACCGACGCCAACCTTGCCGGCCTGACCCTGCGTCGCGACGGCAAGGATTACGTGATCGACGTTGACTCGCTGAACCGCAAGGATTCGCAGATCAGCAAGATTTTCCTGAAAGACGGCGACTACCTGCACCTCAACAGCAACTCGAAAAACAAGATTTACGTGCTGGGCGAAGTTCAGCGCCCGCAGGTGATCTCGTTCAGCACCACCAGCGTGACCTTGCTGGAAGCGCTCGGCACCTCTGGCGGCCTGAGCCCTGACGCAGCCGATGGCGATGCGGTGTATGTGATTCGTGCACAGGACGCCACCCACGGCGCAACGGTTTATCACTTGGCAGCGAAGAAGCCGACCAGTTATGCGCTGGCCAAAGGCTTCGAGCTGGCGGCCCAGGACGTGGTGTTTGTCGGCCCGGCCAACATCACCCGCTGGAGCCGTTACGTGAGCCAGTTGCTGGGTTCGAACAACATCATCCAGACGGGTGCGATGTTCAGGAATTGATGGGGCAGGCAGCTTCAAGCGGCAAGTTTGAAGCTTCAAGCTGACAGCAGAGCAACAGGGAAATCCTCGCAGTGGTCCGACTGCGGGGATTTTTTTTGGGCTGGATTTGATAAGGGCAGGTGTTGCGTGGGCAACAGTGAATCAACAGATGGGAGGGTGTGAATCAACACCTGGGGAGTTGCAACGGTGCGTATTCGCTGGATTTACGGGGGCGGCAGCCCATGGCGAGCGCTGGCACGCATGCTGCTTTAGTACCGGCAGAGGGTCTTCACGCCCATTATTTTCGCGTTGATCGCGGCCTGCTCGGTGCCTGGCACCTCGGGTGACTGACCCCAAGGAAACAACACATGTTGGTAGTTTCGATTTCAGGTAGCCCTTCCACCCGGTCGCGCTCGGGCGTGGTGTTGCAGCATGCGGCCCATTGGCTCAAGGACCGTGGCGTGGAGGTGAACGGTGTGCGCATTCAGGATTTCAACGCCGAAGACTTGCTCTACGCCCGGTTCGACAGCCCCCAAGTGGTGGCTTTCATCGAAGCAGTGGCTAAAGCGGACGGTTTGCTGATCGGCACGCCGGTATACAAGGCGTCGTTTTCGGGGGCGTTGAAGACGCTGCTCGACCTGCTGCCGGAGCGTTCACTGCACGGCAAAGTGGTCTTGCCGATCGCCACGGGTGGGAGCATTGCGCACATGCTGGCGGTGGATTACGCGCTGAAACCGGTGCTGTCGGCGCTGAAATGCCAGGAAGTGCTGCACGGGGTGTTCGCCATCGACAGCCAGATCAGCTACGGCGAGAACCCGTTGGGCGGTGAGCTGGATGAACTGCTGACCCAGCGACTGCATGACGGTCTGGATCACTTTTTACTGGGTCTTCAACACCGGACCCATGCGCGTCACAAGGAAGCGGGCGGGCATTTGAAACTGGCGTTGTAAGTTTTCCGGCTCAACCCTGACGTGCTTTCGAAGCAACGCTGACGTCGGCGTTGTATTCGCCACGGTTATCAAACTCGTGGGCGCGTTGCAGTTGTGGCTGCTCCATCAGTTGCGCCTTGCGGGCCTGGAATTCGTCGTAGGACAAGCCGCGACGATTGAGGTCTTCGAGGGCCAGCTGGTGGGTTTCTTCAGCGCTGTAAGGGCGCAGCTCGGGATGATTGCCAGCGGCACAACCGGCAAGAACGGAGGCGGAGAATAACAGGGAGAGGACAAGAAGACGGTTCATTGGGAGCCTCCATTCGGCTCGTTTCTGGAATGAAGCCAAGGCTACGCGCCGGGCCTTTCCAGCAGAAATCAGTCGTCTTGATAGTGGCTATCGGGTTTGGCGCGCAATTGGGTGTTCGGCGATCTATCTAGGTGTAGAGAGCGTCGGCCTAACGGCCTCGTGTTTCGCCTTCGGCGAGTTACTTGGAAAAGCACCCCAAGTAACCAAGGGTGCTTGCTCTCGGTTGGGCCCGACTTCGTCGGGTTCCTTCACTCCGGTCTCGCTCCGTGGGCCCGCGCCGAACGGGCATCCATGCCCTGACGGCGCTCTCGCCGCATCCATGCGGCTCGGCCCACTGCGCGAGGCCTGCGCTCAGCCTGCACCCAAGTCGCGTTTAGCGGTGACTGGGCTTTTTGCATTCGAAGGTCAAGATCAAAAGCTTCCCGGCTGAAGCCGGTCCCACAGGGTGCGCACGGAGCATTCAGTGGGACCGGCTTCAGCCGGGAAGAAGCCAGCATGACCGTCATCAATTTTGGGGCAAACACCATTCCATAATGGCTGCTCACGCCCACTAAGGCTTCAGCGTTTGTTCTGGGGAGTGGTCAGACCAGGAAATGCCACAGCAGCGACGTGCCGATCAGCCCCACCACCGAGACAATCGTCTGCAGTACCGACCAGACCCAGATGGTTTGCTTCAACTGCAGGCCGAAGTATTCGCGGACCATCCAGAATCCCGCGTCGTTGACGTGGCAGAAGAACACCGAACCCGCCCCGATCACCAGTGCCACCAATGACGCTTCCACTGGCGCCAGCCCGGCCATCATCGGTGCAAGAATGCCCGCCGTGGTGGTCGTTGCAACGGTGGCCGAACCGGTGGCCTGACGCAGCGCGACGGCAATCAACCACGCCAGCAGCAGGTACGGCATGTGTGCGCCTTCGGCCACTTTGCTGATGGTCTGGCTGACACCGGCGTCCAGCAGCGTTTGCTTCAAGCCGCCGCCGGCACCAATGGTCAACAGCAACACGGCAATCGGCGCCAGGCTTTTACGCAGCGTGCCCCCCACTTGTTCGCGGGAGATGCCGTTGGCCCAGCCCAGACACACCGTCGCCGCCAGCACCGCAATGCCCAACGCCACCAGCGGTTCACCCAGGAATTTCAGCGTCAGCGCGATGTTGCTTTCCGGTTCCATGGCGATTTTCGCCAGGGTGCTGCCGAGCATCAGAATCACCGGCAGCAGAATGATCAGCAACGAAATGCCGAAACTCGGCTGGCGCGTGGCGCTGGGTTTGGCCGAGAACAGCTCGCCCAGCTCCGCCGGTTCCTCAATGTGCATGCGCTTTGACAGCCAGTTGCCGTACAGCGGACCGGCCAGAATCACCGCCGGCACCGCCACGCAAAACCCCAGCAACATGGTCAGGCCGAGGTCGGCGTGCAACGCGCTGACGGCAATCAGTGGCCCCGGGTGCGGCGGCATCAGCGCGTGCAAGGTGGTCATGCCGGCCAACGCCGGAATGGCGATTTTCAACAGCGGCTGATTCGACTGCCGCGCCATGACAAAGATGATCGGCACCATCATCACCAGGCCCACTTCGAAGAACAGCGGCAGGCCGATGACCATCGCCACCAGGGCCATGACCCACGGCAGCATCTTGCCCTTGCCCAGCCCCAGCAGCGTCGACGCAATGCGATCCGCCGCGCCCGATTCAGCCATCAGTGCACCGAGCATGGCACCGAGGGCTATGATGATCCCGGCTTCACCGAGAATCCCGCCCGCGCCCTTGCTGAACGCCTTCGCCACTGCCTCCGCTGGCAATCCCGCGCCTATCCCTGCGATGAATGTGCCTACCAGAATCGACAGAAACGGCGGGAGCTTGGTTGCGCTGATCAGCACGATGATGGTGGCAATGGCGATCAGGCAGCAGATGATCAGGCGAGTGTCATGAAACACCCAGGCAGCAGACGACAGATCCAACGCGGAACCCCTTCTCGTTCGGTTTTTATCTCAGGATGGTTTGAAACAATTTGTTTCAACCGGCCAAACGATACCGGATGCGGCATTGCGTCGCAGTTAAATTTTCACAGGATCTGGCCGATTTGCCCCCGCGCACATTCGATCAGCACCTCGCGCAGCCCTTGGGCAGCCGCCGACAATTGGTGGTCCGCCTGAGTCATCAACCCAATACGACGCTCGATGCGCGGGCCTTCCAGGGCAATGCAGCGGGCGCCGAGTTCTTCCATCTGCGCGATGCACAGCGACGGCACCGCGCTCACGCCCAGGCCGTTGGCGACCATGCGGCCCACCGTCGACAGCTGATGGCTTTCGAACGCCACCGACAGTTTGCCGTGCTGGCTCTGCAGGTCCTGCTCCAGCAACAAGCGCACGGCGGACGGGCGCTGCAGGGTGATGAAGTCGTGGCGCAGCAGTTCGTCCCAACTCACTTCGCGGCGTGCGGCCAGTGGCGAATCCTTCGGCACCACGGCGACAAAACGATCCATGTAAAACGGCGTGAAGATCAGGTTATTGCCCGCCTCGGGCTCGAAGCCAATGCCCAGCTCCACGCGCCGATGCCCGACCATTTCCACCACCTGCTCGTTGATCACGTCGTGCACCGCCACGTTCACCCGCGGGTAGCGCTCGCGAAACACCTTCAGCGCGATCGGCAGCAGATTGCCCGCGTAGGACGGCATGGCGGCCACCGAGACCTTGCCCATTTGCAAGGTGAACCGCTGACGCAGGAGTTCTTCGGTGTTGTCCCAGTCGGCGAGCAACTGTCGGGCCAGCGGCAGCAAGGCCTCGCCCTCGGGGGTCAGGCTGACGCTGCGCGTGGTGCGGGTCAGCAATTGCCCGCCCAGGTCTTCCTCCAGCGCCTTGATGGTCAGGCTCAACGCCGGTTGCGACACATGCAGCCGCTCCCCCGCCTGGGCGAAACTCAAGCACTGCGCCACCGCCAGAAACGCCCGAAGCTGTTTCACGTTCATATATTTGGATTACTTATCAATTGATCAAAAAAACAAAATTAACAAATCAGTGCCTGCGAGAGAAGATGCGGCCAACGCTCTCCGATGCTTAGATTGTCGGACACAACTACAAATAAGGCGGGATCTCACCATGGCTGGACTCGATAAACGCGTGGCAACCTACGCTGAAGCCCTCGCCGGGCTCACCGACAACATGACCGTGCTGTCCGGCGGCTTCGGACTGTGCGGCATCCCCGAAAACCTCATCGCTGAAATCAAACGCATGGGCGTGAAAGGCCTGACAGTCGTTTCCAATAACTGCGGCGTCGACGGCTTTGGCCTCGGCATCCTCCTGGAAGACCGGCAGATCCGCAAAATGGTCGCGTCCTACGTCGGTGAAAACGCCCTGTTCGAGCGCCAGTTGCTCAGCGGCGAGCTGGAAGTCGAGCTGACCCCCCAAGGCACCCTGGCCGAAAAAATGCGCGCAGGCGGTGCCGGCATTCCCGCCTTCTATACCGCCACCGGCTACGGCACCCCCGTCGCAGAGGGCAAGGAAACCCGCCAGTTCAACGGCCGCAATGTGATTCTGGAAGAAGCCATCACCGGTGACTTCGCCATCGTCAAAGGCTGGAAAGCCGACCACTTCGGCAACGTGGTCTACCGTCACACCGCGCAGAACTTCAATCCCGTGGTGGCCACTGCCGGCAGGATCACCGTGGTGGAAGTCGAAGAAATCGTCGAACCCGGCGTGCTGCTGCCCACCGAAATCCACACCCCCGGCATCTATGTCGATCGCGTGATCCTGGGCACGTTCGAGAAGCGCATCGAGCAGCGAACCGTCAGAAAAGCCTGACGTCAGCGTCGTACTCGAACCGATTTCCCCCTATGTATTTCCGGTGCTGGGGTTCCCGCAGGCCGGACAGAATAAAAGAGACCCAAGACCATGGCACTCTCCCGCGAACAAATGGCACAGCGCGTTGCGCGCGAACTGCAAGACGGCTTCTACGTGAACCTGGGCATCGGCATCCCGACCCTGGTCGCCAACTACGTCCCGGACGGCATCGACGTGATGCTGCAATCGGAGAACGGCCTGCTGGGCATGGGCCCGTTTCCTACCGAAGAAACCATCGATGCCGACATGATCAACGCCGGCAAACAGACCGTGACCGCGCGCAAGGGCGCGTCGATTTTCTCGTCGGCCGAGTCCTTCGCCATGATCCGTGGCGGCCACGTCGACCTGACCGTGCTCGGCGCGTTCGAAGTGGACGTCGAAGGCAACATCGCTTCGTGGATGATCCCCGGCAAGCTGGTCAAGGGCATGGGTGGCGCGATGGACCTGGTGGCCGGCGCCGAGAACATCATCGTCACCATGACCCACGCGTCCAAGGACGGCGAATCCAAGTTGCTGTCGCGCTGCAGCCTGCCGCTGACCGGTGCCGGGTGCATCAAGAAAGTGCTGACCGACCTCGCTTACCTGGAGATCGAAAACGGCGCCTTCGTGCTGCGTGAAACGGCACCGGGCGTGACGGTCGATGAAATTATCGCCAAGACCGCCGGCAAACTGATCGTGCCGGATGACGTGGTGGAAATGACGTTTTAACGGCGATGGCGCGGTACTTGTAGGAGCGCGCTTGCCCGCGAACCGCAGATGGCCAGACACCCACGCAGTGTCTGAACACCCCTTTCGCGGGCAAGCGCGCTCCTGCAGGATCCGCGTCGTGCTCCATGTTTCGGCAACACCCTGAGCTTCCGCACACCCGCACCGTTGGTCAGACCGCCCTGCCCCTTCAGCGATGAAGGGGCTTTGCTGCATCTGAGCCGGTGCTTTTTTCGCGTCACCGCCAACAGTTGAAACCGCTGTCCAAAAAACCTGAACAATAACTCCAAGAGGTAATACACGTGGCCGCCGACATCGAAGAAAGCCGCTCCGCCCGCTTTGCCCTGCGTTGCGCCAAATGGGCGGAACGCTGGTTCCCGGATTCCTGGGTGTTCGCCGCCCTGGCCGTGGTCATCGTCACCCTCGCCACGCTGGTCATTGGCGCCAAGCCCGCCGACACCGCCAAAGCCTTCGGTGACGGCTTCTGGAGCCTGATCCCCTTCACTATGCAAATGGCCTTCGTGGTCATCGGCGGGTACGTCGTCGCCAGTTCGCCGCCGGCGGTCAAGCTGATCGACCGCCTGGCGCGCATCCCGAAAAACGGCCGTTCGGCCGTGGCCTGGGTCGCGCTGATCAGCATGGTGGCCTCCTTGCTCAACTGGGGATTGTCGCTGGTCTTCGGCGGCCTGCTGGTGCGTGCCCTCGCCCGTCGTACCGATCTGAAAATGGACTACCGCGCCGCCGGTGCCGCGGCTTATCTGGGTCTGGGCGCGGTGTGGGCGCTGGGCCTGTCGTCGTCCGCCGCGCAGTTGCAAGCCAACCCGGCCAGCCTGCCGCCGTCGATCCTGGCGATCACCGGGGTGATTCCTTTCACCCAGACGATCTTCCTCTGGCAGTCCGGCGTGATGCTGCTGGCGTTGGTGGTGGTCTCGATCATCGTTGCCTACGCCACGGCGCCCGGTCCGGCCAACGCCCGCGATGCGAAGGAGTGCGGCATCGATCCAAGCTTCAGCCTGCCGCCGCTGCCGCCGCGCACCCGGCCTGGCGAGTGGCTGGAATACAGCCCGCTGCTGATTATTCTGATGGTCGCGCTGGCGTCCGGCTGGTTGTACAACGAGTTCAGCACCAAGCCCGCAATCACCGCGATTTCCGGCCTGAACACCTACAACTTCCTGTTCATCATGGTCGGCGCGTTGCTGCACTGGCGTCCGCGCAGTTTCCTTGATGCCGTGGCTCGCGCCGTGCCGACCACCACCGGCGTGTTGATTCAGTTTCCGTTGTACGGCTCGATCGCCGCGCTGCTGACCACGGTCAAGGGCGGCGATGCGCAAACCGTCGCGCACCACATCTCGACCTTCTTCACCAGCATCGCGTCCCACGACACCTATGCGCTGCTGATGGGCGTGTACTCGGCGATTCTCGGGTTCTTCATTCCGTCCGGCGGCGGCAAATGGATCATCGAAGCCCCGTACGTGATGCAGGTCGCCAACGACCTCAAATACCACCTCGGCTGGGCGGTGCAGATCTACAACGCCGCCGAAGCGCTGCCAAACCTGATCAACCCCTTCTACATGCTGCCGCTGCTGGGCGTACTGGGCCTGAAGGCGCGGGATTTGATCGGCTTCTCGTTCGTGCAACTGCTGGTGCATACGCCGCTGGTGTTGTTCCTGTTGTGGGTGTTGGGCACAACGCTGGCGTACATCCCGCCGGTCATGCCCTGACCGAGTCGGAAATCCAGGTGCGCGGAGGACAGCCTCCCCGCGCTTCCCGCTGCAGGCCACTATTCCTCAGCCGTCGCAAACCCTGTAGGAGCGCGCTTGCCCGCGAAAGCGTCGTGTCAGTCGCCGGAGATGTCACGGTTAAACGCGTTCGCCAGCAAGCCGGCTCCTACGGATTTTGTGTACAACCAACATCCCTCAGACGCCGCCCCCCCCTGTAGCAGCGCGCCTGCCCGCGAAGGCGCCGTGTCAGTCGCTGGACATGCCACGGGTTAATCGCGTTCGCCAGCAAGCCGGCTCCTACGGATTTTGTGTACGACCGACATTCCTCAGACGCCGCCCCCCTGTAGGAGCGCGCTTGCCCGCGAAGGCGTCGTGTAAGTCGCTGGACATGCCACGGGTTAATCGCGTTCGCCAGCAAGCCGGCTCCTACGGATTTTGTGTACGACCGACATTCCTCAGACGCCGCCCCCCCCTGTAGGAGCGCGCTTGCCCGCGAAGGCGTCGTGTCAGTCGCTGGACATGCCACGGGTTAACCGCGTTCGCCAGCAAGCCGGCTCCTATGTATGGACTCGCCTCCACTGTCTACCCGCTTTTAAACACCGCCACCCGGTTGCATCTATGTATAAGGCCTGTTCGAGGAAGCCGCTTTGGGCTTCTGGCCAACATTGGTTGAGCTCGCGGTATGCCTATTACAGTTAGGCCTCAAGGGCCAGTAGGAGCCAAGGCATCAATCCGCGACGGTCTTACCTGGGGTCAATGTTTTCTAGCAGGGGCAGGAGCGCTTTTGCGCCCCGGTGGCAGAACGCTTTGGATCAGTGACTCATCGCCGCCTCCTGCCTTTTGGCCGGTTCACGACAGTAAGTCTGATCATTCTGTAAAAGTGACCAGATGATGCGCAGGTTGCGGTTCGCCAGCCTCACAGCGGCTTCTTTGCTGCCCAGACGGTTCAGCCAGTGCAACAGCCGGCGGTCATCCGGCTGGTCTGAGTCATGCCGCAGCTGCCTCAACACCGCATGAGCACCCTGTATCGCCAGGCTGCGGATGTACCCATCACCACGCTTGCTCATTCTGCCCAGGCGAACCTGTTCTCCTGAGCTGTTCTGATCGGGCACCAGGCCGAAGTAGGCCGCAAACATGCGGGCGTCAGCAAATCGCTCTGGACGGGTTTGCTTGGCCACTATCGCGGTGGCAATGATCGGCCCGACACCGCGTATGGTCATCAGCCGCACGGCAGTCTTGTCCTGTTTGGCAGCCACCTCCAGACGCCCGGTCAATACACTGACTCGCTCGCCCAAATGGCGCCATTCGCCCAGCAACTCGTCGATCAGTTCGCGCAACATCTCCGGCAACGGCTGGGTAGCGTCTTCCAGTACCCGAGGTACTTTCTGGCTGATCGCCACCTCGCCTTGCGCCATGGCGACGCCGTGCTCGAGCAGCAAACCGCGCATCTGGTTGCCCACTGCTGTGCGCCGACGCACGTAACCTTGGCGAATACGGTGCAATGCCTGCATGGCCAACTCTGCGGCACTTTTGATGGGCACCGCCGAAATTCTGCTGTCGCGGCCCGCGCGCAGTATTGCGAGCGCATCGTTGCGATCATTCTTGGCGCCGCTGCGATGATCAGCAACGCGCCCGGCTGGAAGTATGCGTGCCAGATTGCCCTGATCTTGCAGCTGCCGCGCCCAGGCTTGAGCGCCCGGGCCGGTTTCCATGAGAACGACAACGTGCGGTTCGAGCTTGCACAAAAATGCGTAGAAGGCTTCTCGTGACTTGATCCGCTCCTCATAAAGCACCTGGCCCAAGGCATCTTCGCCAGCGATCTGAAAGACCCGCTTGGCAAGATCAATCGCCACGGTGGTGCATGCCGGGAGATCGGATGAAGACAGAGACTGATTAACCGTCGTATGCTTTTTCATGGACTCGCCCTCGCTGTCGTTGGCTGTTTAGACTGCCACCGTGGCGCATTGACGCCTCGGCTTGGGCGAGTCCATCCAATTACGGATTTTGTGTACGACCGACATTCCTCGGCGGTGGCATAACCACCTCGAAATGGGCTTGATCGAGTATCAACGTCCGAAGCTGTATTCCCGCTCCACCCTGGAAACCCGCGTGGTGCATTGCCGATACCAGGTCGAGCGGCCGCGCTCGCGGATTTCCCGGTGTTCCGGATGCTCCTTCCAGGCCAGGATCGCGGCTTCGTTCGCCCAGTAAGACACCGTGATCCCCAGCCCATCGCCGCCGCGTGCCGATTCCACGCCGAGGAACCCCGGCTGCTGGCGAACGAGTTCAAGCATCCGCCGGGCCGCGTCGTCATATTCCTGGGCTTCGAGTTCAGTGCGCACCGAGGTGAAAATTACGGCGTAATACGGCGCGCCAAAGGTGTCTGCCATCACCATGTCAAATCAACTCCGCCGCGCAGGCCATCACAAACGCCTTCACCAGCGGCGGGGTGCTGCCCTCCAGCGCGGCGCGTTCCGGTTGAAACAACGTGGCGACGAAAAACGGATGGCCGTCGAGTTCCATCGCGCGCACCTCGTCGTCTTCGTCATAGCCCGACGCCTTCAGCGGGCCGGCAAAAACCTCCGCTTCCAGCTCCTTGCGCAAACCGTAGCGGCAGCGGTACCGCTCCTGGGTTTCCAGCCCGTCGTATGCAGCGGCAATCCGCGAACCCGGCCGCAGACGAATCGGCGCAAAGGCCTCGACCAGCGAACAGCTCAAGGGTGTGATGATTGCGTTTTCCGATTCCGGCGCCGTCTCGGCGTGCTCGGCATCGGCCCAGCCCAGACAATTGCGCGCGTACTCCAGCAACGCATGCTGAAAGCCGCCGCACGTCCCGAGAAAAGGCACCTGCCGCTCCCGGGCGAAGCGAATTGCCGTCAGCGCGCCGTCCATGTCGCGGTAAGGGCTGGCCGGCACGCACCAGATGCCATGGAACGCCTGCAGGCTCGCGCCATCCCGAACATCCGTCGTCGGCACCCACGTCGCCTGCACGCTGAGCCCGGTTTCGCTCGCCACCCTGTCCAGCGCCACCGGAATCGCCTGATGCGCCGGCACGCTCGGGTCGTAATCGCCCACCAATGCGATGCGGATGTTCTGCTGCTGAGTCATGTGTGCTCCCTGATATCAAAACGCTTTGCGTGAGGTCCGGGGGCGACTATAAGCTTGTCGTCCTGCAATCAGAATTGGCGTTCGGGCAAGTGATCAATGCAGCTGCGCACTATCGAATCAATCATGCCGACCTGACCCTCATCCTCGCCCTGGTGCGGGGGCGGACGCTGGCCAAGGCCGCTGAACTGCTGAAGGTCGATGTCTCGACGGTGTTCCGCGCGGTGCGTCGAATGGAGAAGGCGGTGGGCACGGCGCTCTTCGACAAGAGCCGCGCCGGCTACGTACCGACCAGCGCAGCGTTGGCGCTCGCTCAGCAGGCCGAGAGTGCCGAGAACTCCTTGGCCCTCGCGCAATTGAGCCTCGAGCAGGGCAGGCAAATTGTCAGCGGCACCGTGCGCCTGACCTGCACAGAAGCCGTTTTGCAAAGCCTGCTGCTCCCCGCCTTGAGCCGCTTCATGCCGGACTACCCGGGCCTGCGCCTGGAACTGAACACCTCCAGCACCTTTGCCAACCTGAGCCGCCGCGACGCCGACATTGCCCTGCGTCTGACCAACACGCCGCCCGAGCATCTGGTTGGCACTCGCCTGGGCACGGTTGCGTATCGGGTCTGTTCAAGCGAAGCCTACGTGCGGCGCGGCGGTGATCTGGCCCTCGAAGACATGGCCTGGATCGCCCCCGACGATTTCCTTCCCGATCACCCGACCGTGATGTGGCGCCGGCAGCATCTGCCCGGCGTGAACCTCGCCTACCGCTGCAGCTCCATGCTGGCCGTGGCGCAACTGGTGCGCGCAGGCATGGGTGTGGCAGCGCTGCCGGATTTCATGGTTCGGGACAGCGAGGTTCATCCCATAAGCGAGCCGCTCGAGGGGCATGACACCGGGCTGTGGCTGCTGACGCGCCCGGATTGCCGGGCGCTGCGGTCGGTGTCGGCGTTGTTCAGCGAGCTGACCAAGGCGATTGAGCTGTAGTTGAAGGCATCGGCTACGCCGCTACTTAAACTGTAGGAGCGCGCTTGCCCGCGAAGAGGCCCGCCCATCCGACGCATCTCCACCGTCTGACACTAGGTCTTCGCGGGCAAGCGCGCTCCTACAGGGGTCGCGTTGAGCTGTAGGCGGACGGCGCCGGATCGATGCCAGCTGTTCCGACGCCTTCCCGGCTGAAGCCGGTCCCACTCAAAGCACGCAGTGTTCACGACACTTGATCGTTCCCACGCTCCGCGTGGGAATGCATCGCGTGACGCTCCGCGTCACCTCCTCATGCATGATCGACGCAGAGCGTCTGGGGCTGCCTTACCACGTGGAGCGTGGGAACGATCATCACGCAGTATCTCTGTGGGAGCCGGCTTGCTGGCGAAAGCGGCCGGTCAGTCGCGGGATATTTCACAGGCAAATCGCGTTCGCCAGCAAGCCGGCTCCTACGGGTTTGACGTACGACCCACACTACCCGGCGCTCGCAGGCTCTGGGCAGCGAATCCTTACCTCCTCAACCACCCCGCTGCTCCCGACGAAACTGCCCCGGCGGCATGCCGTGGGCTTTGCGAAAGCGCCGTGAAAAATAGGCTTCATCGGTAAACCCGCAGATCTCGGCGATGTGGCTCAAGGGTTTGCTGCTGTTCATCAAATGCGTGCGCGCCAGCCGCATGCGCCGCTCCAGGACCAGTTCGGAAAAGCTGTTGCCGGTTTCCTTGCGCAGCAGGTGGGTCAGGTAATTGGGCGACAGAAAAGCCGCCGCCGCAGCATCGGTGAGGGTCATGGCCGGATCGGCGATGTGCGCGCGGATGTAGTCGATCACCCGGCCCATCGCATCGCGCCGTCCACGCCGCTCGGCCTTGTTCGCCGACAGCGCCAGCAATTGCGCTTCGTAGCGATTGCACACCGTGCCGATCAGTTGGAGCAGGCAACCGCGCAGGATCGCGCCGGAGCCCAACTGCCTGGCGCGGTCCATGTCGCGCATCTGCCTCAACAGCGCGGTCACCTCGGCGAAGTCAGCGTCATCGAGGGTGAAATCCAGATGCTCCTGAAACCGGAACGGCGCCAGCTCGGGCGCCTCGGCCACAGGCACATCTTCAAGGTCCATCGGATCGCACTGCAGATGCTGCAGGAGAAATTCCTGAGAAAAGTTGATCAGCACAAAGTTGCCGTCTTCCGGGTGCGGAATCACGTGCAGGCGATGGGGCAGGATGAATGCCAGTGTGTTGCGCGGAAACGGCCTGACCGCGCCACCGATGTGCTGCACGGTGTCGCCGCCGAGGTTGATCTGGATCTGGAAATATTCATGGCGGTGGGGCGCGGTCAGCGCGGGTCGGGCGGACTTGTCACGGATGTAGAAATCCATGCGGTCGCTGCGCTGATGCATGCCATAGGTCTGGATGCGGGAGGGATAGGCCATCGCTGAAACACCTGAAATCGCCGGTTCGGACTGCCCCATGGTAGGGCAACGGCGGCAGCCGAACCAAACGATTCTCAGGCGGGCGTCAACATGAGGTCAGCCAATCGTCACCCTCAGTTCGGCAATCCCTTCGATCCCGGCGGTGACCACATCGCCGCGCTGCAACGCACCCACCCCGGCTGGCGTGCCGGTATAGATCAGGTCCCCAGACTTCACCCCAACCGATTGCGACAGGTACGCGATCACGTCCCGGACAGCCCAGATCTGGTCAGACAGATCGCCACGCTGGCGGCCTTCGCCATTGACGTCGAGCCAGATCGCGCCGGCTTCCGGATGGCCGATCTCGCTGACCGGGCGCAACGGTGTGGCGGGCGCGGAGGCGTCGAAGGCTTTGGCCCATTCCCACGGCCGGCCCATTTTCTTGGCCTGCGCCTGCAAGTCGCGGCGCGTGAGGTCCAGACCGACGCCATAGCCCCAGACGTGGGTCAGGGCGTCCTGCGGGTCGATGTTCACGCCGTCCTTGCCGATCGCCACGACCAGTTCAATCTCGTGATGCAAGTCCTCGGTGAGCGGCGGGTAGGCAATCTGGCCTTCGGCGGGCACCACGGCATCGGCCGGCTTCATGAAAAAGAACGGCGGCTCGCGGTCAGGGTCGTGGCCCATTTCCCGGGCGTGATCGGAGTAATTGCGGCCCACGCAGAAAACCCGACGAATCGGAAAGCGGCTAGACGTCCCGGCGACAGCCAGGGACGGCGTGGCAACGGGGGCGATAACGAACTCGGTCATGGCAGTGTCCTCGATTGAAGGTGGCTCGGTATGGATTGAGTATGGCGATTGATCCTTCAGCCGGGTTGGACGGATCCCGCCAGCTTTTGGACAAAACAACGCAACTCAACGCAACGAGCCGCCCCGGTCAATCAGCCACGTCCCACAAAAGGCATGCTGCTGGCCATGACAGTCATGTTCAGTACGTTGGCCGAGAGCGGCAGCCCGGCCATGTAACTCACCGCTTCGGCCACATGCTGCACGTTCATTGTCGGCTCGACCTGCAGATCGCCGTTGGGCTGCAACACGCCTTTGGTCATGCGATCGGTCATTTCTGTGAGGGCATTGCCGATGTCGATCTGACCGCAGGCGATATTGAACTGCCGACCGTCCAGCGCCGTACTTTTGGTCAGGCCCAGCACGGCGTGTTTGCTGGAGGTATAAGGCGAGCTGAACAGCCGTGGCGTGTGCGCCGAAATCGAGCCGTTGTTGATGATCCGGCCGCCTTGGGGCACCTGACGCCGCATCAGGCCAAACGCTCCGCGCACGCACAAAAACATCCCGGTGACGTTGGTGTCGATGACGTTCTTCCACTGCTCCACCGACAGCTCATCCATCGGCACTGCCGGTGCGCCGATGCCAGCGTTATTGAACGAAACGTCCAGTCGCCCGAACGTGCTTTCAATGGTCGCAAACAGCGCCTCAACGCTGGCCGGGTCGCGTACGTCGGTCGGCACCGCCAGCGCCCGCTGCCCGGCAGCCTCGGCCTGTTCGACCAGCGCCTGCAAGGGTTCAGGCCGGCGACCGGCCAGCACCACGGCAAAGCCGTCAGCCAGCCATTGCAGCGCCACGGCACGGCCAATGCCGCTGCCGGCGCCCGTGACCAGAGCGACTTTCAATACAGAAGATGAAGACATGGGCGATTCCTTTGTTGTCAGAGAGCGTTCTGCGGTCGATATCGCCGCACCCACCGCGTATCAGCTGTGAACAGGCGTCAGCACCGGCTGGCCCGCGTAAAACGCCAGCAGGTTGTCGGCGACCCTTTGCACGGTGTCGCGGGATGCTTCCGGCGACAATCCCGCCAGGTGCGCCGTGAGGACCACGTTGTTCAAGGCTTTCAGGGCATCGGGGACGTGGGGCTCGTCGTCGAATACGTCCAGCGCCGCCCCGGCCAGGCGGCCGTGCTGAAGCGCGTCGATCAGCGCATCGGTATCGACGACACTGGCCCGGGCGATGTTGACGATGAAGCCCTCGGCGCCCAACGCCTCGATGACGGCCTTGTCGATCAGGTGCCGCGTTGAACCGCCGCCCGGCGTTGCCACCACCAGAAAGTCCGACGCTTCGGCCAGCGCCAGCGGCGTCGCGCAGTAGTTGAAGTCCACGCCCGCGCGGGGTGAGCGGCTGTGATAGTGGATGACCATGTCGAACCCCAGCGCGCGTTTGGCGATGGCCATCCCGACCGAGCCCAGACCGAGAATGCCCAGGCGTTTGCCGGCGAACGAAGGCCGTGTGACCTTGCGCCATTCGTTGCGGCGCACCGAAGCGTCGGCCTGGGGAATGTCGCGGACCGCCGCCAGCAGCAAGGCCATCGCGTGGTCCGCCACCGTCGGGGCGTTCACCCCTGCCCCGTTGGTCACCACGATTCCCCGCGCCTCGGCGGCTTCGAGATCAACGCGCTCATAGCCCGCGCCAATCACACAGATGATGCCGAGGTTCGGCAGCGCGGCCATTTCCTCGGCGGTGAACCCCAGCGGCCCACGGGTCAACACCGCATCAATCTCCTCCCCCCCGTTCGCCATCGCCTCCGCACGCATCGCCGGCGTCGGCGCCAGAATCAGGCGAAAGCCGCTGCTTTCCAGAATCGGCAAATACATATTCACGCTTTCAACCAGCACCAACACCGTCTTCATCATCGCTCCGCTGCACGAAATGTCTGGTGCTGACAGTAGCGCGAGTTAGAGCGGTTGGGCAGGGTTGCCAACCATAAAAAAATCCTGAGCCGGAACGGTGCACGCCCCTCTGAGGCCCCCGGTCAACTTTTGTTGCTGTTGAGTTCTGGCTCATTGCGCTGATCCACGTTCAACTCCGTTGGCTCCAGCTGGACCATTAATCGTATTGGACGAATGTGCACCATCAGGATCTTCGCAAAACAGATCATCGGTGCGTAAACTAAAAACCTAACGGATGGGTTAAAGATGAGGGTGTGCAGTCATAAAGGCTTCGTGATTGCGGTTTTTACTAGAGATAAGCACTGTCCGCCTCATGTTCACGTTGGCACTGGCAGGTGGAACGCGCGGTTTTTATTCAGTTTCTGGCATAACGGCGTGAAGCTTTGGGACGTTACTCCCGAAAAAAACGAGCCATGCGTCCGTGTGCTGGAAGAGTTACGTCGCGTCATCAAGCGCCGGGATAACCTGCGCAAGGCAAGGGACTGCTGGTGGCGTAGCCGCAGCACGCTCTGCCTGGAGAATATGGGATGGAGCTCACGATCTGATGAAGCCGTCTCTAACCACCTTGATCAGCCGCAGATATCAAAAATCGTAAAAGGCACCTATGACGCTTACACGTACAAAACGCAGCTGTACCTCGCCGGACACGTCGAGCCACTGGAGATTGAGTTATGAAGACTATTAAATCGCAGGAGCTTGATGATCAGCCCGTTACCCAGCGGGTTCTTAACCAGGCCATCGACCAGGGGCGCAAACGAAATGCGCCCAACATTCAGCCGACAACATTACGTTTTCTCAGTGAGCTAAATGCCTTGGCCATCGGTTTTTCCGACCAGACAGCCCTCCTCCTCCCTGTCGCCAATTACCCCGAGCTGCGCGAGCTCTCAGTCAGCGAGCTCAGGCAGATGGAGTTGGGATTCGGCGGCAAGGCCATCTGCCTCGATCATCGCGATTTGCATATGTCGATCTCGGGCATGATTTCGGCCAGCGAGTCGCTCATGGGCGTTGCCGGTAGCCTGATCGCGGCGCGGAACGGGCGGCGCGTCAGTGCGGCAAAAGCCACCGCTTCGAAGGCTAACGGATCGAAAGGCGGGCGACCGCGCAAAAAAGTTGCCGAGACGTAGGCCCCGGTTAGCGTCCGTCGGCACCTCAATGTCATAAAAATCCCGGAAACTGGCAGCGCGCTAACGCCTGTAACCGACAGCAATCCCCCTCGCAACGACAATCCCGGTTGCCCGCCATACCGGTTGCTGTTTAAGGTCTGAGCCCTGGGACACCTGATTTCGTCACGATAAAAACGTTGTGCCACGGGGTGCGGCAACGGCTGCGCCATGAACGGACTTGCACAAAAGGAACGTCAGAACCATGTTGAAAGGATTATCCAGAACGTTGAGCGGCGCCGCGATTGCCGGTGTGTTGTTGTCATCCGCCGTGGCCATGGCGGCCGCAGACGTCGGCAAGGAACCGGGTCGGGCGCTGGCGGCGAAGATCGGCGTGCCGTGGCCGGCGGTGATTGCTCATCGCGGCGCATCGTTCAATGCGCCCGAAGAGACGGTTCCGTCCTACACGCTGGCCCGTGAACTGGGCGCGGATTACCTGGAGATGGACATCCAGCGCACCAAGGATGGCGTGCTCATCGCGCTGCACGACAACACGCTGGAGCGCACGACGAATATCGCGGAGGTCTACCCGCAACGTGCCAAGGACCCGCTGAATACTTTTACGCTGGAAGAAATCAAACGTCTGGACGCCGGCTCGTGGTTCAACAAGGCCTACCCCGATCGCGCCCGCGCCGCCTACGCCGGGCTGAAGATTCTGACGCTGGACGAAGTCATCGACATCGCCGAAGGCGGCAAGAACAAGCCCGGTCTGTACATCGAAACCAAGGTGCCGGCGCAGTTTCCGGGCATTGAAGAGGATTTGAAGAAGAAGCTCGATCAGCGTGGTTGGCTGAGCCAGCGTCCTGCCGCCGAGAAAGGCTACGTCAACGTCGCCCACATGCCGGGCCGCGTGGTGCTGCAGACTTTTGAAAAACCAAGCCTGGAATTGCTGCAGAAGAGCATGCCCGACACGCCGAAAGTGCTGCTGCTGTGGCTGGGTGACGGCTCCATCGAAACGGCGTCGGGCAAGACGTTCAAGGATTCGGGCGCCAAGGACAAAGCCAGCTTCTACGCCAGCCAGCAGGTGAAATCCAAAGAAGAATTCGCCACCTGGATGGATTGGGCCAAAGCCCACGGCGCCGTCGGTACCGGGCCGTCGGCAGCGCTGAAGAACGGCGGGGACCAGAGCTACAGTGACCTGGTGCAGCCGTGGATGAACAAGATGGCTCATGATCGCGGGATGATCGTTCACCCGTACACCGTGGATGACGCGGTGGATTTCAAGGCGATCAGCGAACAGGGCGTGGACGGGTTCTTCACCAACCGGGCTTCGGAATTGCTGAAGTTCTACGGTCGGCCCTCCAAGGAAAGCATGGACTCAATCCTGAAACGCAGCGGTTTCTGATTTCGAAACCGGTGGTGCGCGCTACTGCCGAACGCGGTGTGTCAGGCGGTATTTGTTTCGCTGACATACCGCGATCGCGGCAAGCGCGCTCCTGCAGGATCGAGTCCAGCAGCAGATGGCGTGCTTTACGCCAGCTCTGCCACCACCGCAGCCAACGCTTTCGCCGGATCAGCCGCCTGGCTGATCGGGCGGCCAATAACCAGATAGTCGGAGCCTGCATCCAGCGCCTGTCGCGGCGTCAGAATCCGACGCTGATCGTCCACCGCGCTGCCGGCCGGACGAATGCCCGGCGTCACCAGTTGCAGTGACGGATGCGCCGCTTTGAGCGCCTGGGCTTCCAGCGCGGAGCACACCAGACCGTCCATCCCGGCTTTTTCAGCCAGCGCTGCCAAACGCAGGACTTGTTCCTGGGGCTCGATGTCCAGACCGATCCCGGCCAGATCCTCGCGCTCCATGCTGGTCAGCACGGTGACACCGATCAACAGTGGCTTGGGGCCGGTGCGCTGATCCAGCACGTCACGGCAGGCCGCCATCATGCGCAAGCCGCCTGAGCAGTGCACATTGACCATCCACACGCCCATTTCAGCAGCGGCCTTGACCGCCATCGCCGTGGTGTTTGGAATGTCATGAAATTTGAGGTCCAGGAACACTTCGAAGCCCTTGGCATTGAGGGTTTCGACGATGTCCGATGCGCAGCTGGTGAACAGCTCCTTGCCCACTTTGACCCGGCACAGCCTGGGGTCCAGCTGATCAGCCAGATTCAACGCGGCTTCGCGGGTCGGGAAATCCAGGGCGACGATGATGGGGGTCTGGCAGGCGGACATGAGCGGGTTCTCTGGCAAGTCGAAATCGGCGCGCATTGTAGCCGAACATCCCCCAGGGCGGGACCCGGCAATCGGTAAATGCCTGCCCGACCGCGCCAGGCGTCGAGCATCTCCTACAATTGAACCACTGGACAGCGTCGCTGCTCCAAGCTTTATCACAAGAAGGAGAGCGTTATGCCCTGGTATGCCTGGTTAATTCTGGTCGTTGCAATCGGCTCGATCGTCGGCGGTCTGCTGATGCTCAAGGATTCAGCGAAGAAACTGCCCCTGACCGATGAACAGCTCAAGCGCGTCCACGAGCGCAATGCCGAGATGGACGCAAAAGAAGCGCGGGACCGCTGAGTTTCCCGCGCCAGACGATTCGGTCAAATCCCATTGCGGGAGCGTGTTGCCAGCGCTCCTGCACCGCGCCCTTCTAATTTCCCGCCGCGCTTCTTCAGGCGGTAATACGTGCCTTCGTCAATCGCTGGTCGCGCCCTCGCCCTGAGCCACCGCGTGATGAGTGGACTGTGGCGTCACGGCGATACGGAACGGCTGAAAGATCTTGAACATCTCCCCGTTCTCCCGAAGCTTCTTGAGCAGTTCGCTGAAGCGTTCGCCGCTGATCGGTGCATCCGGGCGCAACAGGGCGTAGTGCCGATACACCTGATCCACCCGGTCCGAGACCAGAAACTGGTCGGCGTCCTGCGGGTTGTTAGACATGAACGTGCTCAGGTAGGAGCGCGTTACCAGCGCGATATCCGCACGGTCACGGAGCACCATCAGCAGATTGCTGTCGTGTGAATAGGTCAGCGTGGCGTTGTAGTTGTCGGCAAGGTATTTAGGGTCGGCATCGAAACGGGCGAACGCGTAGTGATAGCCGCTGAACAGCGCAAGGCGCTTGCCGTGCAACTCATCAAAATACGTCTGGGTCCTGCCCTGCAAGCGATGGGCGACAAACACCTCGGCGTCTTCCAGCCCCATATCGACATCTTCATGGGGAATGCCTTTCCAGCCCCAGGCGGGGTTTTCGAAAATGGCCATGTCGAAGCGCGCCTGCTGGAAATCGCGAAACCGGCGCGGGATGGAAGTGGGCACCGCTTCAAACCGGTAGTCGTTTTGCATCGCGTTCAGTGCGCTGATCATCTGCGGCAAGAGACCGGTGTCTTCACCGCGTTCGGGACGAATCGTATACGGCGGGAAATGCGCCGCGCCAATGCGCACGATCTGCGTCGCACCGGCCTGCCAGGCCCACAGCGTGGTGGTCGTGAACAGCAGGGTTTTAAAAGCCATCCGCATCGGCGTGGACATCAAGACAAGGCACCTCAGGCGAAACGGAGTACGTAAGCTATGCGTTCGCGATCAATTAGACAACGGTCAAACGGAGGCTAAATCGCCCCTGTCGTTCCAACTCCCGCCCTCCTTGCGCCTTACTGCCCCCTTTCCATTGAGGCCTCTTGCGGCCCGTTTCCGGCTGAAGCCGGGCCTGCTAAAGCCGCTGAAGCTGTCCATGTCCTCTGCGTTATCGACCGCGCGGCGCTTTATGTGAGGACCCAATGCGCCTGCAATTTATGCCGAGGCGCGTGGGCCAGGCAAGCGCTGTCCCGGCCATATGCCAGTCAGACACTACAAAAGACGCTGACCCCGCAAACCTTCCTGCCTGCCGCGAGTCCCAATCATGGATCATCTGCGCCGGGCAGTTGGACGTGAGGGCCGTGATGTGGCTACGCTCCAGAGCGCTGCCGCAGGTTATGAAACAGGAGTTCGAGATGTCCTACTGGCTGGTGATAGACCTGGAGGCCACCACCGAAGAGGGCGGATGGCCGGTAGCGGAAATGGAAATCATCGAAATCGGTGCGTCCCTGGTCAATCAGGACGGGCGCGAAATCGACCATTTCGAACGCTACGTACGGCCCATGCGCCGGCCGTTGCTGACGCCCTTCTGCCGCGAGCTGACGCACATTCAGCAGAGCTTCATCGACAGCGCCCTGACCCTGCCGGCCGTATGGCCACAGTTCGAACGCTGGATCGCCAAACACCGCGAGCGACTGGTCGCCTGGTCCAGCTGGGGCGATTATGACCGTCAGCAGCTGCAACAGGACTGGCGTCAGCACCAGCTCACCAGCGAACTCGCCACACTGCCCCACATCAACCTGAAACAACGCTTTGCCAAAGCCCGTCACCTGCAGAAGCCGTGCGGCCTGAACACCGCGCTGCAACTGGCGGGGATGCATTTCAATGGCCAGCAACACCGGGCACTGTCGGACGCGCGCAATACCGCACGGCTGTTACCGTTGGTGATTCCCGGCTAGGTCGTGACGCATTTATCAAAGCGGATGACGGCCTTTTGTACGTTCGGCATACTGTCCGGCCTTTTCCAGCCCTTCCCAAGGAGATCAGCCATGTTCAAGGTCAACGAGTATTTCGACGGTACCGTCAAATCCATCGCCTTCAAGCAAGCAGCAGGCGACGCGACCATCGGCGTCATGGCTCCAGGAAAATACAACTTCGGCACCGGCGACCGCGAAATCATGCACGTGATTTCAGGCGAGTTGAAGGTCCTGCTGCCGGGCGCCAATGATTGGGAGACCTTCAAGGCCGGCACGGATTTCAAGATCCCGGCGAACGTCAAATTCGATGTCGAGGCGACCGAAGAAACCGCTTACCTCTGCGAATACCGCAAAGACTGAAGCGCAGATGCAGGTCGGCATTCACCCGGCCTGCTCCACGCCGGCGTTGAACTGCAACGCTGCCAGCCGCGCGTACAGCGGGTTGCTGGCAATCAGCTCCCGATGGGTTCCCACCGCCACCAATTTCCCCTGATCCATGACCGCAATCCGGTCCGCGTTCTGCACCGTCGCCAATCGGTGGGCGATCACCAGGGTCGTGCGGCCCTTCATCAACGTCGGCAACGCCTGCTGAATCAAGTATTCACTCTGGGCATCCAGTGCGCTGGTGGCTTCGTCGAGCAACAGAATCGGCGCATCGGCCAGCAGGGCCCGGGCAATCGCGAGCCGTTGACGCTGCCCGCCCGACAGGCCCATGCCGCCATCACCCAGATGGGTCTGATAACCCTGGGGCAGCAGCTGAATGAATTCATGGGCATGGGCAGTCCGTGCTGCCGCTTCCACCTGCTCGACGCTGGCGGCCGGGTTGCCGTAGCGAATGTTGTCCTCCACCGAGCCGAAAAACAGCGCAGGGGTCTGTGACACCCAGGCGAAGCAACGGCGCAGATCCAGCGTATCAAGGCGTTCGGCAGGCATGCCTTCAATCAGCACGCGCCCCTGTTGCGGGTCATAGAAGCGCAGCAGCAGGTCGAACAGCGTCGACTTGCCCGCGCCGGAAGGCCCGACCAGGGCCAGGGTTTCCCCTGCTTCGACGGTCAGGCTCAAGCCGTCCACGGCATTGCGCTCCGGCCTTGAAGGATAGGCGAAACTCAGGTTTTCCAGCGCCAGGCGGCCGCTGATACGCGTGGGCAGCGTGAGCAGATCGCTCGCGGGCGCAGTGATTTCGCTGCGCGCCTGCAGCAATTCGGTGATGCGCTCTGCCGCACCCGCCGCCCGTTGCATTTCGCCGATGACCTCGCTGAGGGTGCCGAACGCGCTACCGACGATCAGGCTATAGAACACGAACGCCGCCAACTCGCCGCCGGAGATGCGGCCGGCAATCACATCCATGCCGCCGACCCACAGCATCACACCCACCGCGCCCAGCACCAGCACGATCACCAGGGTAATCAGCCACGAGCGTTGCAGAATCCGCTTACGCGCCGTCTCGAACGCGTCTTCGGCGGTCTGCGCGAAACGCTGCCGATCCTGCTGCTGATGGTTGTAGGCCTGAACGGTTTTGATCTGCCCCAGGGCCTCGGACACGTAGCTGCCGACGTCCGCCACCCGGTCCTGGCTCTCCCGCGACAGGCTGCGCACGCGGCGCCCGAAAATCAGGATCGGCGCGATCACCAGCGGCAGTGCAACCACGACAATGCTGGTGAGCTTGGGATTGGTGAAAAAGAGCAGGATGATCCCGCCAATGACCATCAGCGCGTTGCGCAGGAACATCGACAGCGACGAACCGATCACCGACTGCAGCAACGTGGTGTCGGCGGTCAGCCGCGACTGGATTTCCGAGCTGCGATTGTTCTCGTAGAAGCCGGGGTGCAGGCTGACCAGATGGTCGAACACCTGCTTGCGCAGATCGGCGACCACCCGTTCGCCAATCCACGACACCAGATAAAAGCGCGCGAAGGTGCCGATGGCGAGGGCGACCACCAACCCCATGAACAGGCCGATGGTTTCGTTGAGCAGCGTCGGCGAACGGGTCATGAAACCCTGATCGACCATCAGCCGGATGCCTTGCCCCATCGACAGCGTGATGGCCGCGGTGACCACCAGTGCAAGCAACGCGCCGATGGCCTGCTTGCGGTACGGCGCGATCATGCGCAGGGCAAGGCGAATGGCATGCCGCTGACGGCCTGAGAACACTGAAGCCATGGAGGACACTCACGAGACGAATCAGCCGCAGAGCCTACACCTCCCTTCTCGCACACGCTCGTCAGCTTTCGCTGAACTCCGCGCACCGTCGTCAGTCAAGGAATGCTGTCACGGCGCGGTCATGCCGGCGTGATTACTATTGACGCGCTCTTACATGATGAGGAGACAGCCCATGAGCTTGCAAAGCAGCAGCAATCAAGAACCCGTGTTCCGCCCTCAACCCGAACTGCAACTGGGTGGCGCGATTCTCGACAGAAACGGGCAGGAAATTCTGATTACTGAAGAAATGGTCCAGGCCGCCTGCCAGGAATGCGAGAAATACTGGGTGCAGCCCGAAAAACAAGATTGATGTGCAGCTTTGATTGAAGCCCGGCCATGGCGCCGGGTTTTTTATGGGCGTTATAAACATTCTGCAATACACAGCGCGTTTATCCAGTTGCTCATTGCCGGGCACTGCGATTACGTCCTTGAGACTTTCAACAGTCAATCCGACTTAACTCAAGGAAGAACCGCCATGACCGAAACACACTACGCCTACACGCCAAAAGAACTGGATGCCGTATTCGAGGCGATCGTAGGCACCATGTTTGATGTGCCTAAAGACATTGCAGACGATGGAAGTCCTGCACCGAAGATCCTGGTGGTCGCCGGCGTGCAGGGCTCGGGCAAGACGTACATGCTGAACAATACGCTCCTCAAAACACCGGGCTACGGCAACTACGTGCATCTGTACCAGGAAAACTTCCGCGAGCTGCACCCTCGCTATGCGGACTTCGCCGATCAGGACGTGACCCGCCGGTACAAACATACGGAGGCGTTCATCTGGGAGCTGTGCAGCCGCATCTTCGCTTATGCCCACAGCAACAAGTTCAACATCGTGATGGAAACCGCGCTGGACACCAAAGCGTTCGCCACGGTGATCTCGGGCCAGGAACTGGCTGACTACCAGTTCGACGTTCATTTGATCGGATGCAAGAAGGACTTCGTTCACCTCTCAACCATCAAGCGCGCCTTCAACGCGCTGGAAGCCGGGACCCTGGAGCGCTTCGTCGATATCGCGACCATCGAAACGAGCATCGAAAACGCCGAGGTCATTCTCAACGCGTTCGAAGAGGCCTGCATGAGGGTCAGTGGCTCTACGATCAATCTGTACGAGCGAGGCTTCGGTGAACTGAAGAACCGAAAGAAGCTGTGCAGCAGCCGCTGTGATCGTGTCAGTTCGCTGACCCCTTACGTGTTCACCGACGAAAAAGGTGTGGCGATCACCGTGCAGGAACAGGTGCACCGGATTGAGCGTAGCGAGGCGTTGCCGATCCCTTGCAGCTTCGCCAGCTTCATCGGACTGATCGAAGCCCCGGTGACGCGCCCTGAAGATCGCGAGGAGGCGTGGCAAGAGGCCTATAACGCACTCCCGAAGATGCGCCGATTCTGGCAGCACGTTCCGCAACGACTGCCCGAAACGTTGTGGTCTTACATCAAGAAATACACCGTGTGAATCAATCGGCGATCAACGTTGCGCCCAAGGCCTCGACGATCTGACGCAGGGCCGCCGACTCGCCGTTGATGCGCACCTGCAGGCTGTCGATTTCCCGGCGGGGCGGGTAATGCTTGCGTAGCGCGTCGAAGGCCAGGCGTTGGCTGTCGCCCCCCCCTACCAGACTGCGGCGGAAATCCGCGTCGTCGCGGCGCGGATCGTATACGCCGCGACACAGCGCATTCAGCGCCCAGACCGGCTCCGTGGCGGCATCCAGATCAACCCCGGCCAGCCAGGGCTTGGGCAGCAGGTCTTCAAGCCTGATGCTCGCCGGCTGGCCAAGGTGCGCGCACAGCGCCTGATAGATTTGCGCCGTGCCGCGCTGTCGGCCATCGAGGCTGTAGCCGGCGATGTGGGGCGTACCAATGACGCACAACTCGGCCAGTTCCACGTCGACCGTCGGCTCCTGCTCCCAGACGTCCAGCACCGCTTGCAGGTCTTCGCGCTCCAGCAACACATGGCGCAAAGCGGTGTTGTCGACCACCGGGCCACGCGCTGCATTGATCAGCCAGGCGCCGGGCTTGAGCTGCTCCAAGCGGGCGCGGTCGAACAGGTGCCAGGTGGGCGCGTCGCCGGTTTTATCCAGCGGCGTGTGCAGGCTGATCACGTCGCAGCGGGCGATGATCTCGTCGAGGCTGACGTAATCGCCGCCTTCCCTGGCCTGACGCGGCGGGTCGCAAACCAGCACGTTCCAGCCCAAGCCCCGCAATACCTCGATCAGGCGACCGCCGACCTGCCCCGCGCCGACCACGCCGTACGTACGGCTGGCAAGTTCGACACCTTCGATCTCCGCCAGGGTCAGCAGGCTGCCCAGCACGTAGTCCACCACGCCACGGGCGTTGCAGCCCGGGGCGCTGGACCATTGAATGCCGGCTTCCTTGAAGTAGTCGAGGTCAAGGTGATCGGTGCCGATGGTGCAGGTGCCGACAAAGCGCACGGGCGTGCCTTCGAGCAAGGCGCGGTCGACCCGGGTCACCGAGCGCACCAGCAGGATCTCGGCCTCGGCGACGGCGGCGCGGTCAAGGGTGCGGCCCGGGTAACGCTGGATATCACCGACGCCTGCGAAGAAGGCGTCGAGCAAGGGAATGTTTTCGTCGGCAACTATGCGCATGTCAGGGCTCCTGGAGTGGCCGCAGTGTAGGCGCCAGCGCCCTGTCGAGCCAGCGTGACGCGAAAAGCGTCAGCCGGTATGCAGCCAATCAGTCGAGCTTCTTGCGGATCCAGTAGAGGAACTCGCCGTCGCCCGCCTGTTTGTCCACCAGCTCGTGGCCGAGGAACACACAGAATTTGGGGATATCACGCTGGGTGGAAGGATCGGTGGCAATCACCTTGAGCAGGCCGCCAGGGTGCAGGTCACGCACCTTCTGGTGCAGCATCATGACCGGCTCGGGGCAATTGAGGCCGGTGGCGTCGAGCACGGCATCGACGGCGGGGCTTTTAATGGAATCAGACATGGGGCGCTCCGGAAACAGGCCGGCATTGTCGCTTAATTGATGAAGTACGCCAAATCCGGCAGCCGGATACGCAGGGCAATCCGGTGGGTCAATAGGCATGAACTACGCTGCTGCCTACAAACTTTGTAGGATTCTGCGACATCTTGGCGTTTGGTCATCCCGGACCCGGCACGTATGATCCTTGACATTTATTCGCAGATTAGAAACCTATGTCCCTGATAGTTCTACTGCTTCTGCCTTTCATCGGCAGCTGTCTGGCGGCGCTTTTGCCGCACAACGCACGCAACAGTGAATCCATTCTCGCCGGCCTGATCGCCTTGATCGGCGCGGTGCAGGTCGCACTGTGGTATCCACAGATCGCCCATGGCGGGGTCATCAGAGAAGAGTTTTTCTGGCTGCCCAGCCTGGGCCTGAACTTCGTCCTGCGCCTGGACGGCTTTGCCTGGCTGTTCTCGATGCTGGTCCTGGGGATCGGCGCGCTGGTGTCGCTGTATGCGCGTTATTACATGTCGCCGGACGACCCGGTGCCGCGTTTCTTTTCATTCTTTCTTGCGTTCATGGGCGCCATGCTCGGGCTGGTCATGTCCGGCAACCTCATTCAAATCGTGTTTTTCTGGGAGCTGACCAGCGTCTTCTCGTTCCTGCTGATCGGCTACTGGCACCACCGCGCCGACGCTCGACGCGGCGCCTACATGGCACTGATGGTCACGGGCGCCGGCGGCCTCGCGCTGCTGGTCGGGATGATGCTGCTCGGGCACGTCGTCGGGAGCTATGACCTGGATCGCGTGCTGGCCTCGGGCGATGCGATTCGCGCCCACGCGCTGTACCCGGTGCTGCTGACGCTGATTCTGATCGGCGCGCTGAGCAAGAGCGCACAATTCCCTTTCCATTTCTGGCTGCCCCACGCCATGGCGGCACCGACGCCGGTGTCGGCATATCTGCACTCGGCGACCATGGTCAAGGCCGGGGTGTTCCTGCTCGCGCGCCTGTGGCCGTCGCTGTCGGGCAGCGAACAGTGGTTCTGGATCGTCAGCGGCGCAGGGGCCGCCACGCTGGTGATCGGCGCCTATTCCGCCATGTTTCAAAACGACCTCAAGGGCCTGCTGGCCTATTCCACCATCAGTCACCTGGGGCTGATTACCCTGCTGCTGGGGCTGAACAGCCCACTGGCCGCCGTCGCCGCCGTGTTTCACATCCTCAACCACGCCACCTTCAAGGCGTCGCTGTTCATGGCGGCGGGCATCATCGACCACGAAAGCGGCACCCGCGACATCCGCAAACTCAGCGGGCTGATCAAGCTGATGCCCTACACCGCGACGCTGGCGATGGTCGCCAGCGCGTCAATGGCCGGGGTGCCGCTGCTGAACGGCTTCCTTTCCAAGGAAATGTTCTTCGCGGAAACGGTGTTCATCACCTCGACCGACTGGGTGGAAATCGCCCTGCCGGTGATCGCCACCATCGCCGGGATTTTCAGCGTGGCCTATTCCCTGCGCTTTACCGTCGATGTGTTTTTCGGCCCGAAAGCCACGCGCCTGCCCCACACGCCCCACGAGCCGCCGCGCTGGATGCGCCTGCCGGTGGAATTGCTGGTGCTGGCCTGCCTGATCGTCGGCATTTTTCCCACGCACTCCGTCGGCCCATTGCTCGCCGCCGCGGCGCAACCGGTGGTGGGCGGTGAGCTCCCCGAATACAGCCTGGCGATCTGGCACGGGTTGAATGCGCCGATGATCATGAGCCTGATCGCCATGGCCGCCGGCATCGTTCTGTACCTGCTGCTGCGCGGGCCGATCAAGCGCAAGCAGGTCAATGGCCCGCCGCTGATGTGGCGTCTGAACGGCAAGCGCATGTTCGAGCGCGTGCTGGTGCTGAAGATGCGCGGCGCGCGGCGACTGGTGGGGCTGCTGACGACCCGTCGCCTGCAGGCGCAGCTGTTTCTGATGGTACTGGCCGCGCTGGTCGCCGGCTTCGTGCCGATGTACGAGAGCGGGCTGAGCTGGGGCGATCGACCGAAGATCCCGGGTTCCGGCGTGTTCGTGATGCTCTGGCTGATCGCCATTGCCTGCGCCATCGGCGCTGCGTGGCAAGCCAAGTACCACCGTCTGGCGGCCGTGACCATGGTCAGCGTCTGCGGGCTGATGACCTGCGTGACCTTCGTCTGGTTTTCCGCGCCGGACCTGGCACTGACCCAACTGGCGGTGGAAGTCGTCACCACGGTGTTGATCCTGCTCGGCCTGCGCTGGCTGCCGCGACGCAACGAAAACGTGCCGCCGCCGTCCCAGGCGCGACGCCGGGCCAAGGTGCGGCGGATCCGCGATTTCGTCCTCGCCGTGGCGGTGGGTGGCGGCATGGCAGTGCTGTCCTACGCGATGCTGACGCGGCCGACGCCGAACGCCATTTCCGAGTTTTACCTGAGCCGCGCCCTGGCCCAGGGCGGCGGGACCAACGCGGTCAACGTCATGCTCGTGGACTTCCGTGGCTTCGATACCTTTGGCGAGATCACCGTGCTGGCCGTGGTGGCGCTGACGGTCTTCGCCCTGCTGCGCCGCTTCCGGCCGCCGAAAGAAAGCATCGCCCTGCCGGCGCAACAGCGTTTGCTGGCCCGTGACGTGGTTACCGATCTGGTGAACCCGCGTCATGCCGCCGATACCGCGCTGGGCTTCATGATGGTGCCGGCGGTGCTGGTGCGCCTGCTGTTGCCGGTGGCCTTCGTGGTCTCGATGTACCTGTTCATGCGCGGGCATAACCAGCCGGGTGGCGGATTCGTCGCCGGGCTGGTCATGTCGGTGGCATTCATCCTGCAATACATGGTCGCCGGCACCCAGTGGGTCGAGGCCAATATGAGCCTGCGGCCGTTGCGCTGGATGGGCACCGGGCTGTTCTTCGCGCTGGCCACGGGGCTGGGCTCGATGGCCCTGGGTTATCCGTTCATGACCACCCACACCGCGCACGTGGTCCTGCCGATCCTGGGCGACCTGCACATCGCCAGCGCGCTGTTTTTCGACATCGGCGTGTACGCGGTGGTGGTCGGCTCGACCCTGTTGATCCTCACGGCACTGGCTCACCAATCGGTGCGCAGCCATCGCCCGACCTCGTTGCCGCCACCCATTGAACCAGTCCCGGCCGACAGCCCGATTTCACAAGGAGCCATCTGATGGAAGAAGTCATCGCCATTGCCATCGGCGTGCTCGCCGCTTCCGGCGTGTGGCTGATCCTGCGTCCACGGACCTTTCAGGTCGTGATGGGCCTGTGCCTGCTGTCCTACGGCGTCAATCTGTTCATCTTCAGCATGGGCAGCCTGTTCATCGGCAAGGAGCCGATCATCAAGGACGGCGTGCCCCAGGACTTGCTCAACTACACCGATCCCCTGCCCCAGGCACTGGTGCTGACGGCCATCGTCATCAGCTTCGCCATGACCGCGCTGTTTCTGGTGGTGCTGCTGGCGTCGCGCGGTCTGACCGGCAACGACCATGTCGACGGTCGGGAGCTGGGTGAATGAGTGTGATGAACCAACTGATCGTCGCGCCGATCCTGCTGCCGGTGCTGACCGCTGCGCTGGTGCTGTGGCTTGGCGAGAAACACCGTCCGCTGAAAGCGCGGATCAACCTGTTTTCCACCGGGCTCGGCCTGGCCATCGCCATCACGCTGATGATGTGGGTGCAGAAAACCGGCACCACCGGCTCCATCGGCGTGTACCTGCCGGGCAACTGGGAGGCGCCATTCGGCATCGTGCTGGTGGTTGATCACCTGTCGGCCCTGATGCTGGTGCTGACCGGCATCGTCGCCTTCTGCGCCCTGCTCTTCGCCCTGGCGCGATGGGACCGAGCGGGGGCGAGTTTCCACGCCCTGTTTCAGATTCAGCTGATGGGGCTGTATGGCGCCTTTCTCACCGCCGACCTGTTCAATCTGTTCGTGTTCTTCGAAGTGCTGCTGGCCGCGTCCTACGGCCTGATGCTGCACGGTTCGGGACGGGCGCGGGTGTCGGCGGGCCTGCACTACATCACCATCAACCTGCTGGCCTCGTCGCTGTTCCTGATCGGCGCCGCGCTGATTTACGGTGTCACCGGCACGCTGAACCTGGCGGATCTGGCGGTGAAAATCCCTCAGGTGACGGAGGGCGATCTGGGCTTGCTGCACGCGGGCGCGGCCATTCTGGCGGTGGCCTTTCTGGCCAAGGCCGGCATGTGGCCGCTGAATTTTTGGCTGGTGCCGGCCTATTCCGCCGCCAGCGCACCGGTGGCAGCGCTGTTCGCGATCATGACCAAGGTTGGCTTCTACACGCTGCTACGGTTGTGGACGCTGTTGTTTTCCGGTCAGGCCGGCGCGTCGGCGTTCTTCGGCGGGGACTGGCTGATCTGGGGCGGCATGGCCACCGTTACCGTGGCCGCTATTTCCGTGGTCGCTGCCCAGCGCCTCGAGCGCATGGCCAGTCTGAGCATTCTGGTGTCGGCGGGGATTCTGCTCTCGGCGGTCGGTTTCGCGCAGCCGAGCCTGACGGCGGGTGCTCTGTTTTATCTGGTCAGCTCGACCCTGGCCCTCAGTGCGCTGTTCCTGCTGGCGGAGTTGATCGAACGCTCGCGCTCGGCCAATGACATCGCCCTCGACGAAGACGCCGATCAGTTGCCCAAGGCGCTGGAGTCGTTGCATCCGGTGCCGGGCACCAACCTGGATGACGAGCAGAAAGCCGTGGTCGGCCATGTCATCCCCTGGACCATGGCGTTCCTGGGCCTGAGTTTCATTGCCTGCGCGCTGCTGATCATCGGCATGCCGCCGCTGTCGGGCTTCCTCGGCAAGCTGACGCTGATCAGTTCCCTGCTCAATCCGCTGGGACTTGATGTGGCGAAGGACGAAGCCATTCGTGGCGACAGCTGGACGCTGGTGGCACTGCTGATTATTTCCGGGCTGACGTCGCTGTTTGCCTTCGTGCGTATCGGCATCAAACGGTTCTGGACGCCCCAGGAACACGCGGCGCCCCTGCTGCGGCTCAACGAATGCCTGCCGATCGCTTTGCTGGTGGGCTGCGCCGTTGTGCTGACATTCAAGGCTCAGGCGCTGTTGCATTACACCCAGGACACCGCCCAGGCGTTGCATGATCCGCAGCAATACGTGCTCTCGGTGATGGCGGCACGGCCGATACCGGGCCCCGTTTCGGCAGCGGCGGAGGTGCAGCCATGAAGCGTCTGTTTCCCGCGCCGCTGTTGTCGCTGTCGCTGTGGGGGTTGTGGCTGTTGCTCAACTTGTCGCTGAGCCCGGGCAATCTGCTGCTGGGTGCCTTGATGGGCTTTTTCGCGCCCTACATCTTTGCGCCGTTGCGCCCCTCCCCTGCGCGGATCCACAACCCCGGCGTCGCCCTCCGTTTGTTCCTGCTGGTGGGCCGCGATGTGGTGGCGTCCAATCTGGCGGTAGCCTGGGGCGTGCTGTGCGCCGGTCGCCGTCCGCCACGCTCGGCGTTCGTCAAGGTCCCGCTGGACCTGCACGACGCCCACGGTCTGGCGGCGCTGGCGATGATTTGCACAGTGGTGCCGGGAACGGTCTGGTCTGAACTGGCGCTGGATCGCAGCGTGCTGCTCATGCATGTGTTCGATCTGGACGACGAAGCGGCCTTCATCGAGCACTTCAAAAGTACGTACGAACGGCCACTGATGGAGATTTTCCAATGAGCGCCCTGCTCACCAACGCGATTCTGTTTACGCTGTCGGCGTTCACCCTCGCCATGGTCCTGACCTTGATCCGCCTGTTCAAAGGCCCGTCGGCCCAGGACCGGGTGCTGGCGCTGGACTATTTGTACATCCTGGCCATGCTGATGATGCTGGTGCTGGGCATTCGTTATGCCAGCGACACTTACTTCGAGGCGGCGCTGCTGATCGCGCTGTTCGGCTTCGTCGGCTCCTTCGCGCTGGCCAAATTTCTGTTGCGCGGCGAGGTGATCGAATGAATTCGTTGCAGGTGTTGCCGTTCTGGATCGAAGTCCTGACCGCCGTGCTGCTGGTCCTTAGCAGCCTGTTCGGCCTGATCGGCGCGCTGGGTCTGTTGCGCATGAAGGACTTTTTCCAGCGCATGCACCCGCCCGCACTGGCCTCGACCCTCGGCGCGTGGTGCGTGGCGCTGGCGTCGATCGTCTACTTCTCGGCGCTGAAGGACGGTCCTGTGCTTCACGCCTGGCTCATCCCGATCCTGCTGGCGATCACCGTGCCGGTCACCACGTTGCTGCTGGCGCGCACCGGGCTGTTCCGCAAGCGCATGGCCGGTGACGACGTGCCTCCTGAAGTCAGCGATGGCAGACAGCAGGGGCATTGATGCTATGCCGTCGGCGATAACCGGACGCACGCATGCCCGCCACCCATCGCTTGTCGCGTGGGGGGATGTGGGCGCGTTCCTTGTGCAGGTTTTTTTGAAGCGTTGTTGTTACTCGCTGGCCTTGAACGTCAGCTCGCCCTTGCGCCATTTGGCTGCTTTGGCGGTGGCGGCTTTGAGGACTTTGCTCAGGCCGGACTGAATCTGTTCGTGGGCGGCGAACACCATGAAAATGCTGTGGGACTCTTTGAAGACGATGCCATGGCCTTCAGGCACGTCGACAAAAGCATATTCGCCCAGGCCGTAGATGGTCATCTTGATGTCGCGGAAGCGGATTTCGAACTTGCCGCCTTCTCGGCTGGGCAATACCGCGGCACGGAAGTGGTCACCCACTTTCAGTTCAAGCCCGGGTTTGTCATCGACCACCAGTGCGGCTTCGGTGTCGATTTCCGACATGTAAATGCCTTCAGGGGATTGTTCGATGACATAAACGAATCGCGCCTGGAACAGCTTTACCAACTTCGCGCGCACGTCGCCGAGCACGAATAACGCGTGGGTATCCAGATTACCTACTGCCAATGTACAAACTCCCAACCTGATAGGAACTCGCCCGGACAGCGGACCGGGCGAGAAAGAAACGAGAAATGGTGCGCCCTGAAGCCGGACGCTGGCGTGAACAAGGATTCTACCGGCAGTCAGTCTATACGGGCTATATCCCATTCGTCCGGAGTGACGTGGTTTTTGCGGCCATACGATGTTTCGGTGGGGCTGGCCCGACACAACAAGACGTCGTGGGATGTTTTGGTGGGACCGGCTTCAGCCGGGAAGAGGCCGCTTTGAACACCCTCAAATCTTCGGCGTGACACCTGACGCCCTCCCGGCTAAAGCCGGTCCCACATAAAAAACTCGCGCCTGCACTGGCTAACTGAATTCACTGACGATCTGATGCCTGACGCGGGCAATTGTAGGAGCGCGCTTGCCCGCGAAAGCGTTGTCACAGGCGCTGAAGATGTGTCGAATGTACCAACCTCTTCGCGAGCAAGCTCACTCCTACAGGAGGCTGAGTGCGCCTCGGAATTCTGTGGCCGAACACGATCAACTGTACGAGCGCGCTTGCTCGCGAAAGCGGCATTCGGGCCGCTGAAGATGTGTCGAATGTACCAACCTCTTCGCGAGCAAGCTCACTCCTGCAGGAGGCTGAGTGCGCCTCGGAATTCTGTGGCCGAACACGATCAACTGTAGGAGCGCGCTTGCCCGCGAAAGCGTTGTCACAGGCGCTGAAGATGTGTCGAATGTACCGGCCTCTTCGCGAGCAGACTCACTCCCACAGGAGGCTGAGTGCGCCTCGGAATTCTGTGGCCGAACGCGGGCAATTGTAGGAGCGCGCTTGCCCGCGAAAGCGTTGTCACCGGCGCTGAAGATGTGTCGAATGTACCAACCTCTTCGCGAGCAGGCTCACTCCTACAGGAGGCTGAGTGCGCCTCGGAATTCTGTGGCCGAACACGATCAACTGTAGGAGCGCGCTTGTCCGCGAAAGCGTTGTCACAGGCGCTGAAGATGTGTCGAATGTACCGGCCTCTTCGCGTGCAAGCGCGCTGCTACAGAATGCGCGCCAGCCAGCAGCATTTGTGTTTCCGACCTGCCCCCATACCGACCCCCCCCCCGGGCCCACACCTTCAGGCAATCAGTTAGAACTCTTGCCGGCCCCGCGCACTCCCATGCAACAGAAGGTTATTCACTGACACGCCAATCCGGGTCCTTGACCCGTTCGGGAGAAATAAATGGAAATCATGACGCCGTCGCTTGAGCTCTTGTTCGAACAAATGGGGCTGGAGTCCGATCAGGCCAGCATCGATGGATTCGTCGCTGCGCATCAATTGCCGGAAGGCGTGAAGGTGTCCGAAGCCGATTTCTGGACAGACAATCAAGCGGCACTGCTCAAGGAAAAGATCCAGCTGGATGATGACTGGGCGCCTATCGTTGACGAGCTGAACGTATTGCTGCACACGCCGACCTGACCCGGCGCACGTGTAAAAAAGGCGGCCCCTCGAGGCCGCCCTTTTTTTTCCTGATCCACCATTATCGTCACCCGATCGCTCGTTGCAGCCCGCTCAGTGTGGATAACCAGGCTGGCCGATATTGGAAAACGTCTGCCGCCCGTTGCGCGCAGGCGCGTGCACAAAAAGACCATCCACCAGCGCATCGCGCCGGGCGTTGTTCCAGTGGGCCGAGCGATGGATATAGCGCTGATGCAACAAACTCAGCTCCGCGTCGTTCAACACCCCGCCCTCTCCTTTTGCATGGCTGATCAGCTTGGCGGCGATGGGACGCAGTTCCGGTGGCAGGGTGATCTCCGCTGAATCACGGATCGGCACAAACGGCACACCTTCGTCAGTGGCCAGCGTGTGCATCACCCGCAGGTAAACGTGGGCCAGGTGGTTGTAGACGCGGCGCTCCAGCGTCACCGTCGCGACCACCGTCTTGACCCCGCGTGAGCTGCTGGCGAACCGTTCGAAACATTCAACGCCCAGCGAGGCGCTGTCGTCGGTGGGGTCGAGCAGGCGCCCGGCGTCGAGGGTGGACAGCTCGGCGTGGGCCTGCAGCCAGGCGTCCGTGGCGTCGTACGGCGTACTGACGGTGACCAGACTGCGGCGAGGCCGGAACAGCGACACTTTCTCCACTTCCTGGGGCTGGTAGCCACCGCCGATGTCCGAATGGCTGCCGGGCAGCACGATTTCCCGGGGCCAGTCGGGCTTGACGCTATTGAGCACAAAGTTGCGCCGATGCTCATCGCCGGCCACCAGATGCAGCACTTGCTGCGCGCACCCGGGAGGCAGAAACAGATTAACCCGTTTATTGACGGCATCGCGAACGCTGCCCAGATCGGAAATCCCGCCTACCGCAGCCACGGTGTCGAACAGCCCGATGACCTTCAACCGCACGCTGCCGCCGGCCCATGAGAAGCTGTCCGACAGCGGCAGTTTGCGGGGATCGAGAACCGGGTCGAGCGCGCCCCGGGACTTTTTCAGCACCTCGTTGGCCAGATGGCGGGCCGACGCCGCACCCCGACTGAAGCCAAACACGTCCAGCTCCAGCGCCCCGATGACGCAACCCGGGTTATTGGTTTCAAACATCTGGAGTTCGTCGGCAAGTTTCTTGATGCCCCGCGACACTTTTGCCACCACGCCAGTGGTGCCTCGACCAAAGCCCTGGCCCGACACGCGGGAATCGCGCCCGCCAGATGTCGTGCCAACGCCACTGACATACACCGCGCCATACACATACAGGCCGTCTGCGTTAACAATTGCCTTGCGCTGTTGCTTATATAAACCGGCCAGTCTCGCGATATTGGTGAGGCTGTTGCTGTAGCTGCTGCCGGGATCAGTGTGTCGGCCGCCACATTCTTTTGTATGCACGCCGCCGTAGACCTCCGCCATCGCCTGGCAGTCGGCGCCGATCTGGCTGTTCACCCGATTATTACCGGTCCCGTCGAAGAACACCCCGAAGCGAACGGTAACTTCCTGAGCGTCGGTGCGGGAATCGGCCGACGCGTGACTGATAGTTTTCTTTGTCATTTGATTCATCCGTGAGTACTGACATGAGCCCCGAACAGGCATTTACATATTCGGACATATACTCACAGGATGATCGCAGTTAACGTCCCGTCAACCGATGGAACTGCACTTCAGACGCGTCCTACTTCATTATCGGACGGTTAAATAGTTTTCCGGAGCTGCAAGCTACAAGTGGCAAGCTACAAGACGCCTGCTCTTAGCTTGCAGCTTGCCGCTTACAACTTGCCGCTCAGCTTTTCTCCGGCTTATAACCCAGCCGCAGCCCGCCCCAATGTCGGCCTTTGACGATAATAGGCACGGAAAGATCGTGCATCAGTTCCCCGGTGTCGCGGGTGTAGGTCTGCAACAGCACCGGCTGCTGGTGACTGCCGCAGCGAATGCCGGTGCGGTCGTCGAACTTGCGCTTGGTGCGATTGTTCACCGCGTCGACGGCCGTGTCGCCCGTCAAAGGCCGGCTGAACACCTGATTGTGGGTCGGCACGTAACCTTGCTGGGTGCAAGCGATGGCGAACACCAGCCCCTCATGCCGCGTCAGCAGCGGCTCTTGAATGGCCGGTAGCGTCTGATCGGTGTAGCGGTCGAAGCGCGTCTGGTACTTGGCCGGCGAGGTGTTGGGGATGGGCTGATAGGAGCGGTCGAACAGATCGGTCAGGCTGACCCGGCCCTGATCGATGTCCTGCTCGAACTTCGCGGCGATCTGGCTGGCGCCTTCCCGGGCGAGGTCGTAGATGCGCTGGTGGTAGTCATCAAGCCCCACCTGGGCGAGGCGTTCGCTGATGGTTTCTGCCTGTTCTTCCATCTGCAACGCCGACTGCGCCAGGCGCCGCGTCTGGTCATCGCTGATGGCAAGGTCGCTGCGCATTTGCTCGACGGCAACGAACAGGCTGCTCAATTGCTCCTGATTGGTCTGGGCGCCCCGCGCGATTTCACCGACCTGCTGCTCCACCCCAACGGCCAGCTGAGCGATGCTCGCCAACTGCTGACCGGTGGATTCAACCTGCGCCACGCCGCCACTCAGGTCACCCGACAGCTGCCGAATCTGCTCGACCACCTGACGGGTGCGCTGCTGAATATCAACGACCATCTCCCCGACCTCACTGGTCGCCGTCGCCGTGCGCCCGGCCAGCCCGCGCACTTCATCGGCCACCACGGCAAAGCCACGGCCGTGTTCGCCGGCGCGCGCGGCTTCGATGGCGGCGTTGAGGGCGAGCAGATTGGTCTGGCTGGCGATGGACTGGATCACTGCCGTGACACGCTGGATGTCTTCGCTGCGCTGGCTAAGGGCTTCGATCAGTTCGCGGCTGCTGTCGGCCCGCTCACTGAGTTGGTGCATCAGGCCGATGGAAGCGTTGAGGACGTTGAGCCCGGCGCCGCTGCTCTCCCGCGCCTGGCTGGCGGCGGTCAGCGCTTGCTGGCTCAGGGTCGAGGTGGCGCGCTCGGTAGCGATCATCACGTCGGCGCTGCTGACGATCTGCTCGGCGGCGTTGACCTGGGACTGCAGCTTGCCCGCCAGTTGCCTGACTGAAAATGCCACGGCCGCAGCAGACAGCGCGTTGTGACTGGTGCTTCGGGACAGATCCCGGGTCAGACGCGTCATGTTGTCTTCGCCCGCCTCTGCTGCTGCCACCGGCGTTCGGCCTGCGAACAGCGGCGGTAACCACAGGATCAATAACGCGACGGGCAGGCACAGGTAAACGGACACAGTGCCCCAGGCCATCGCCGCGAACAGCAGGCACAGCCCAAGGCTTTGCAGGGCGAGCGTCAGCCAGCGCGAACCGGCGGCGATCTGCTTGTCGGCAGCCGCGTGAGCGGGTTGAGAGGGTGTTGCGGCGTGACGACCTTTCGCATCCATGTCCGGGACCTGCCCTGCTTTCATTATTGTGAAAGCATTAAACGCCCAAATAGCGGCCATGCGCCATGAGTCATTGGTGGTAGTCGGTCGGAATTTGCTGCGAAGGCGGGGCTACAGGGTCGGCGCCTGAACGCTGCGCAAGGGAACGGCTCGACCACCCGTTGCGGGCGGTCGAACCCGAGGGATCACGCCTGACGCTGGTGGCGGTCGATCTGCTCGTGGCGTTCTTGAGCTTCGATGCAGTACTTGGTGGTCGGGCTGATCAGCAGGCGCTTGAGGCCAATTGGCTCGCCGCTGTCTTCGCACCAGCCGAAACTGTCGTCAGCGATGCGGCTCAGGGCCATTTCCAGCTGCGGCAGCATGCGTTGGTCGCGGTCAATCACGTTCACCAGCCAGTGACGCTCTTCTTCCACGGAAGCGGCGTCGGCAGGGTCAGCCGGGGTGTCCAGGCTCTCGATCGCGATACGGCTCTGCTCGATGCGCTCGTGGATTTCGACTTTCATGGCTTGCAACAGGTCGACGAAGAACGCGTGCTGCTCGGCGTTCATGTAGTCATCGGCCGGCATCGCCAGCAACTTTTCCTTGGTCATTGATTTCTCTATAAAAAAACGTGCATTAAGGCGATCTCAAAGGTGCGCCTCAACCTGGCATTAAACGCGCCGTAGTCTCGAAGCGCCGCTTGGCACTCAATTTACGAGGGGCGGCAGTCTAAGGCCGGGTTCGGTACTCGGCAACATAATTGATCAGGATTCGTCCAACAAGGGCTTGAATACCCGGCGGCATTGGGTCGCGCCGGGGTTTCGATGCAGGCTCGCCCGGCAAAGGTGCGCTCGAAACGAGGCAGATGGTGTCTGACCGGCCGTGGCGTGATCGGTTCAAACCGATGAAAAAAACGAAAAGGGCCTGCGAACAGGCCCTTTGGGTTAACGCATGCTCGACTCAGCGCTTGAGCTTGCGCTTGTTGCGGTACTGATCGATGACCACCGCGACGACGATGATCAGGCCCTTGATGATGTCCTGCACGTAGGCATCGACGCCGACGAAGGTAAAGCCGCTGGCCATGACCCCGAGGATCAACGCGCCGATGACCGTGCCGGTGATCCGCCCGACGCCACCGGCCAGGCTCGTGCCACCGATCACCGCCGCCGCGATGGCGTCCAGCTCGTAGGAAACGCCCATGCCGGCCTGGCCCGTGGCCGCCCGCGCCGATGCCACCACCCCGGCCAGCCCGGCCAGCAGACCGGCGATGCTGTAGACGACGATCAGATGACGCTTGACGTTGATCCCCGAGGTGCGCGCCGCCTGCATGTTGCCGCCGATGGCGTAGGTGTATTTGCCGTACTTGGTGTAACGCAGGGCGATGTGAAAGATCACCGCGACCACCAGAAAGATGATCACCGGCATGGCGCCCTGGCCGATCGCGGTGAAGGAATCATTGAGCATGCTGACCGGCTGGCCGCCGGTGTAATACCGCGCCAGGCCCCGCGCGGAGACCATCATGCCCAGCGTGGCAATGAACGGCGGGATGCCGGTGATGGCAATGATGCTGCCGTTGATCGCCCCGGCGAGCAGACCCACCCCGAGCCCGGCGATGACCGGCGCCCACACCGGCAGGTCGGTCAGCGACGGAAACACTGCGCGGGTGTAGTCCGACGACTGCGCCAGGCTGGCGGCAATCATCGCCGACAGCGCCAGCACCGAGCCTGACGACAAGTCGATGCCGGTGGTGATGATGACCTGGGTCACGCCGATGGCCAGCAGGCCGATGATCGACACCTGCAGGATCATCAGCACCAGCCGCTGGGAATTCATCAGAAAGCTCTGATCCCGGACGATCCAGCCGAACAGCTCGAAAATCAGGCCGATGCCAATCAGCACCAGGAAAATGCTCAGTTCGGTGGGCAGCCGGCGCTTGTGCTTGCGAGGCGCCAGCGCGGGTTTGTTTTCCAGCATCGCGTTCATCTTCATGTGTGCCTCTTGTTCTTTTTCGACCCATTACGGGCTGTCGGCAGTGCTCGAATCAGAGCTCACCAGCCAGAAAATCAGTGAACAGGGTTTCCGGACGCCAGGTGCATAACCCGTTCCTGAGTGGCTTCGGCGCGGTCGAGGGTGCCCATCATTTCACCTTCGTGCATGACCATGACCCGGTCGCTCATGCCCAGCACTTCCGGCAGCTCGGAAGAAATCATGATCACCGCCATGCCTTCGCTGGCGAGCAGGGAAATCAGCCGGTAGATCTCGGCCTTGGCGCCGACGTCGATGCCACGGGTGGGCTCATCGAGAATCAGCACTCGCGGGTTGGTCATCAGCCAGCGCGCCAGCAAGGCTTTCTGCTGATTGCCACCAGACAGCGTGTCGATGCACTGTTCAAGGGACGGCGTCTTCACCCGCAGTTTTTTGCACATGTCTTCGCACAGCACGCGCAGGGCTTTCTGATGGACAAAACCGTTGCCGACGTAATGGGGCAGCACGGCCATCTCCATGTTTTCCAGCACCGACAGGCACGGAAACAGGCCGCTGAGCTTGCGATCCTCGGTGAGCAATGCGAAGCCCTTCTCGATGGCGAAGTGCGGGTCGCTGACACGGATCGGCGTGCCGTCGAGGAGGATTTCCCCGCGTGTACTCGGCGTGATGCCGAAGATCGTTTCAGCGACATTGGTGCGCCCCGAGCCCATCAGCCCGGCGATGCCCAGCACTTCACCGGCGTGCAGGTCAAACGACACGCCTTCGAACACACCGTCCAGGGACAGGTCGCGCACCGACAGCAGCAACTTGCCCACGGGCTGATCGCGCTCCGGGAACAGCTGGGTCAGTTCACGGCCGACCATCATGGAGATCAGGCTATCGCCGTTCATGCTGTCGGCCCGCTGCAGGCCGATGTAGGCGCCGTCGCGGAACACCGCCACTTCATCGGCGATGGCGAACACTTCGTTCATCTTGTGGGTGATGTAGATGATGCCCTTACCCTGAGCGCGCAGGTCGGCAATGATCGAAAACAGGTGGGCCACCTCCGTCTCGGTGATGGCGGAGGTCGGCTCGTCCATGATCAATACGTCGGAATCGTAGGACACGGCCTTGGCGATCTCGACCATCTGCCGTTCGGCGATGCTCAGGTTGCCGACCTGTTCTTCCGGATCGAGGTTGATGCGCAGGCGTTCGAGCAGTTCCGCCGTGCAGCGGTGCATCGCGCGGTGGTCGACCATGTGCAGGCCGTTGAGCTGCTCGCGGCCGATCCAGATGTTTTCGGCGATACTCATGTGCGGCATCAGGTTGAGTTCCTGATGGATCATGGCGATGCCAGACTGCAGCGCCGCCAGCGGCGACTGGAACACCACCGGCTTGCCGCGCAGGCGGATTTCGCCGGTGTCGGGCTGGTAGATGCCGGCGATGATTTTCATCAGCGTAGACTTGCCCGCGCCGTTCTCGCCCATCAGCGCCAGCACGCTGCCGGGCCGCACGCGCAGTTGCACGTTGTCCAGCGCCACCACCCCGGGGAAGCCCTTGCTGATGTTGGTGATTTCCAGCAGATAAGGGTGCTCGGCGTCGTTCGCCGTCCCGGAGACGGGCGGGTTCGTTGAAGCCGAAGCGGTTGCGGAAGCGAACATGGTCACAGGCTCCTCGGGTGACAGGGTCGGCAGAGGCACGAAGGCGCTCTGCCGGGTGTCAGTCGGTGTGAGGTCAGCGGTTATTTGAAGGTGTTGACGTTATCCGGCGTGATCAGCTTGAAGGGAATCACGATGGCCTGTTCGGGCAGCGTTTCCTTCTTCGCCAGCTTCACGGCCGCATCGATGGCGCCCTCGCCCTGCCCCTTAGCGTCCTGGAACACCGAGACCGAGAGGTCGCCTTTCTTGACCGCACTCAGGCCGTCGGGCGTGCCGTCAACACCGGCCACAAACACCTCACCTTTCTTGCCCGCCTGCTTCAGCGCCATGGCCGCGCCGATGGCCATTTCGTCGTTGTTGGAGATGACCGCTTTGAAGTCGCCGCCCTGGGTCAGCCAGTCATTAGTGACGTCCATCCCCTTCTGCCGCTGCCAGGCACCGGTCTGCTCTTGGGTGACCTTGATGTTGGGGTAGTTTTTCAGGACTTCTTTCACGCCCGCCGTGCGGTCGCGGGTCGAGTTGTTGGCCAGCTCACCGAGCAAGATGACGACGTTGCCTTTGCCGTCCATCTTCTTGGCCAGGTATTCCATCTGCATGCGCCCGGCCTCTTTGTCGTCCGAGGTCACGGAGGCGACGCCTGCGGGCAGCTTCGGATCGTCCGGGCGGCGGTTGACGTAAACCAGCGGGATGCCGGCAGCCGTGGCCATCTTGGTGATGCGGTTGGTTGCTTCGGTGTCGACCGGGTTGACGATGAGCGCATCGACTTTCTTGCCGATCAGCTCCTGCACCTGGTCGAGCTGTTTGTTCACGTCATTGCGGCCATCGACGAACTGCAGATCGACGCCGCCCATGGCTTTGACTTTCTTGTCCATGTCCTCGCGCATGTAGGTCAGGTACGTGTCATCGAACTGCGACATGGACACGCCGATCTTCAGGTCGGCCGCCAGGGTGGCGCCGCTGCTGAGCATCAGGGCCAGGGCGAGTGAGGTGAAACGGAGTGTGGTATTCATGAACGGTCTTTCTCCAGATTCTTGTTGTTGTAATAGCGGGATAACGACTGCTGGAGGTGCTGGCGTTTAGCGCGGAGCCGTTGGCGCCGTGTCTGAAAGATGCGCGACCGAGCCACCCGATGCCCCGCACACCACAACGCCGCGGCTTTCGACGCAGAGCACGTGGGCGATGGTTTCAAGGGCGGATTCGAATGCGGGGGCAGCGTCGATCAATCTGCGGGCTACAGTGTGGAAAAGCGCGTGGGAAACAGCTCGGGGAATGGCGGGAAGCGCGAGTAAGAAGGGACGGCAAGCCTTGGCGGCTGATCTGAAGATGTTCATCGGCGGTACCTGTCTGCGATTGGCTTTCTTGTTTTTGTGTCGCTCGTTCGGCCTGCTGCCGGGAGACCCGGCACCAGGCACTGACGGCGATCGTCGGCAACCTGGAAATGACTCTATTGGAAAATAATTTCTACTTCAACAGCTTTTAGAATTAATTTCTATTTTGATGTTTGGTCGCCTGAAGCTCAGTTATCGGGGGGTGTACACGATTCCCTGTAGGCGCCGTCTTGCTGGCAAACACGGTGTGTCATTCGCCTCCCCGGGTACAGGCCCATCGTGGGTTCGCCAGCAAGCCTGCTCCTACGGGTCGGGTGTGTCATCTCCATTTCTGGTGCAGACCCACCGCGTCGGCAGCAGGCCGGCTCCTACGGAGTGAGATGCGTGCAGACCTCTCACAGCACCACCACCCTGCCCTCCATCGCGCTCATCCTCGCGGCATCCAGCACCTTGGCCGAAGCCACCGCATCGTTTGCATCCACCGGATTACGCCCCTGATTCATCACCGCCTCCTGCCACTGCCGGTAAAACTCGGTCCAGCAGCCACGCTCCGACGGGACCCGCTCGCGGTGCTCGCCCTGCTCGAACCAGCCCCAGCGTCGATGTTCTTCCACGCCCCAGCGGTCGCCTTCGGATTTGGGGGATAACCCGGCCAGTGCGGCGGCTTCCTGACCGTCGAGGCCCTCCACGGTATAGCAGCCCTGGGAACCGTTGACCCGAAATCTCGGGCCTTGAGCGTTTTGCAGGCAATTACCCCACAAGTGCGAAACCACGCCGCTGTCATGGGTCAGCGACATAAAGAAGCCGTGATCGACCTTTTTCTCCGGCGTCGCGAACTCAAGCTCGGCATACACCCGCTTCACCGGCCCGAACAGCAGCAGCGCCTGGTCCACCAGATGGCTGCCGAGATCGCGCAGAATGCCACCGCCGCTTTCCTTGCCCACGGAGGACGGCGAATAGCGCTCGACCCGGGACTCAAACCGACTGATGTCGCCGAAGACGCCCTGATCGATCAACTTGCGCACGGTGAGAAAATCCGAGTCCCAGCGGCGGTTTTGGTAAACGCCCAACAACACGCCTCGGTATTCGGCGGCGTCCACCAGCTCTTTTGCAGCCTGGGCATCCGGCGCGAACGGCTTGTCGCTGACCACGGGGACGCCCAGTTCGATAGCCTCCAGAATCAATGCACGCCGGGAGGCCAGCGGTGTCGAGATCACCACTGCATCAATACCGGCGGCGACCAGATCGGCCAGGCTGTCGAAAGCCGGGACCTTGGGGTAATCGTTGCGCAGGTCCTGACGGCGCTCCGGCGAACGGGTGACCACGCCGGCAAAGGTCACGCCAGGCTGGCTGGCAATCAGCGGTGCATGGAAATAGCGCCCGCCCTTGCCGTAGCCGATGAGTCCGATTTTCATGTGTAATCTCCTTGCCTGTAGGAGCGTGGCTTGTCCCGCGATCGGCGACGCAGTCGTCGTCAATCCAGCCAATGCGGTGCATCAGACACATCGCATTGCCTGAATGTGCTGCCGGTTCCCGGCAGATCGCGGGACAAGCCACGCTCCTACATGGACTGTGTTCAATACTGACGGGCCTTGGCCAGCGCTGCTTTTTGCCGCTCATACGCCTCGGCGGTCGTGCCGGTGGTCGACACCTGCGCCACGCCCACGCGCCACCAGGACAAGTAGCCGTGGATCATGGTTTTCGGCAGCACCTTGATGTCGATCAGCGTCGAAACGGTCTGCCTACGCGCATCGGCCAGCGCTGCTTCCAGCTCCTGGGCGTTACTGACCTTGTAGGTCTTGCAGCCATAGGCCGCGGCACTCATCGCAAAATCCACCGGCACGAAGTCGCCATCCAGCTGCCCGGTCTCGGCATTGCGATAACGGAACTCGGTGCCAAAACTGCCCATGCCGTTGCCGATCTGCAAATTATTGATGCAACCGAAGGCCATGTTGTCCAGCAACACCACGTTGATCTTGCGCCGCTCCTGAATCGACGTGGCCAGTTCCGAGTGCAGCATCATGTAGGAACCGTCGCCCACCAGCGCGTACACCTCACGCTCCGGCGCCGCCATTTTCACGCCCAACGCGGCATTGACCTCATAGCCCATGCACGAATAGCCGTACTCAACGTGATAACTGTCGACACTGGTGCTGCGCCAGGCCCGCTGCAAATCCCCGGGCAGACTGCCGGCCGCCGCGACGATCACCGCGTTCGCTGGCAATTGCTGATTGAGCACGCCCAGCACCCGGCTCTGGGTCAGGCATGAACCGGTCATCTCGATGAAATCGCGCAGCACCTGCGGGTCGAGATGGCCGCTGACTTCCGGCTCGAAGTCTTCGGTCTGGTATTCCACGGCGTACAGCCGATCCACTTCCGCGTCCAGGACAGCCCTTGCCTCGCGCGGCTGATCGCCCCATTGCGCGCGGTAGTCACCCAACTGATCCGCCAGCCTCTGCAACGCCAGGCGCGCGTCGGCCAGCACCTGCACGCCATCGAGTTTCTGCACATCAAATGCGCCGACGTTGAGGTTGAGAAATTGCACGTCAGGGTTCTGGAACAGGGATTTCGAGCCGGTGGTGAAGTCGCTGTAACGGGTGCCGACGCCGATGATCAGGTCCGCTTCCCGCGCCAGGGTATTGGCCGCCAGGGTGCCGGTCTCGCCGATACCGCCCATGTTCAGCGGATGGGCGGAAACGATGGCGCTCTTGCCCGCCTGGGTTTCGCTGAACGGAATGCCGAAGCGCTCGGCGAACGCCTGCAACTCGGCAGCCGCACCGGAATAACGCACGCCACCGCCACAGATCAGCAGCGGTTTGCGTTTGCCTTTGAGCAGTGTCACGGCATCATTGAGCATCGCTTCGGTGGGCGGACGGCGGTCGATGCGGTGTACGCGCTTTTGCAGGAATGAGTCAGGGTAATCGTAGGCTTCGGCCTGCACGTCCTGGGGCAGCGCCAGGGTGACAGCGCCGGTTTCGGCGGGGTCGGTGAGCACGCGCATGGCGTTCAAGGCCGCGCTCATCAGTTGCTCGGGCCGGTTGATGCGGTCCCAGTATTTGCTCACGGCTTTGAAGGCGTCGTTGGTGCTGATGCTGAGGTCGTGGAAATGTTCGATCTGTTGCAGCACCGGATCGGGCTGGCGACTGGCGTAGACATCGCCGGGCAGCAACAGCAGCGGAATGCGGTTGGCCGATGCGGTGGCAGCGGCGGTGATCATGTTGGCGGCGCCGGGGCCGACCGAGGAGCTGCAGGCGTAGACCTTACGCCGCAGGTGTTGCTTGGCAAACCCCATGGCAGCGTGGCACATGCCTTGTTCGTTGCGGCCTTGATGGACGATCAGGTCGCCGCTGTCCTGCTCCAGCGCCTGGCCCAGGCCCAGCACGTTGCCGTGACCGAAAATGGTGAACACCCCGGCGACGAACTTGCTCTGCACGCCGTCGACTTCGACGTACTGGTTATCGAGAAACTTCACCAGGGCCTGGGCCATGGTCAATCGAGTCGTGGTCATGCTTGCACCTTGTTGTTATTTGAGGTGATGAAGCCCCGCTGTGCTGACTCCGCTGTCGGCGGGCTCGTTACGCGATCTGTGGGAGCCGGCTTGCTGGCGAATGCGCTGGGTCAGTCAACACATTTGGCACTGATCAACCGCGTTCGCCAGCAAGCCGGCTCCTACAACGCGAACCCTCCAGTGTGTCCGTACAGGCCCAAACGAACATCGGCGTTCGGCGCTTGTTACTTCGCCGTCGGCATGCTGAATTCCGCGCCCTTGGCGATGCTGTCCGGCCAGCGCTGCATGACGCTCTTGTAGCGGCTGTAAAAGCGCAGGCCTTCTTCGCCGTAGGCATGGTGATCGCCGAACAGCGAGCGTTTCCAGCCGCCGAAGGAATGCCAGGCCATCGGCACCGGGATCGGCACGTTGATGCCCACCATGCCGACCTTGATGTTGCGCGCAAAGGCCCGGGCGATGCCGCCGTCGCTGGTGAAGCACGACACGCCGTTGCCGAATTCGTGGGCGTTGATCAGCTCCACCGCCGAAGCGAAATCAGGCACATGGACGATGCCCAGCACGGGCCCGAAAATTTCTTCCTTATAAATAGTCATCTCCGGCGTCACGTCATCGAACAGCGTGGCGCCGACGAAGAAACCCTGTTCCGCTCCCGGCACGCTGAAGTTGCGCCCGTCAACGATCAGCTTCGCGCCTTCCTGCACGCCCTGGGCGATGTAGCCCTCGACCTTGGCCTTGTGCACCGCGGTGACCAGCGGGCCCATGTCCGAATCGGCGTTCATGCCGTTGCCGACCTTGAGCGCATCGATGCGCGGCAGCAGCTTGTCGATGAGCTTTTGCCCCACGTCACCCACCACCACAGCGATGGAAATCGCCATGCAGCGCTCGCCGGCCGAACCGTAGGCCGCGCCGATCAATGCGTCGGCGGCCTGATCCAGGTCGGCATCGGGCATGACGATCATGTGGTTTTTCGCACCGCCGAGTGCCTGCACGCGCTTGCCGTGGGCCGTGCCCTGTTGATGAATGTATTCGGCGATGGGCGTGGAGCCGACGAACGAAATCGCCTCGATGCCTTTGTGCTGCAACAGCGCGTCCACAGCCACTTTGTCGCCCTGCACCACGTTGAACACGCCATCCGGCAGGCCGGCCTGTTTCAACAACTGCGCCATCAGCAGGCTTGCCGACGGGTCGCGCTCGGACGGTTTGAGGATGAAGCAGTTGCCGGTGACCAGCGCCATGGGGATCATCCACAGCGGCACCATCACCGGGAAGTTGAACGGCGTGACGCCGGCGCAAACCCCCAGCGGCTGGCGCAGGTTCCAGTTGTCGATGCCGCCACCGATGTTGTCGCTGTAGTCGCTTTTCAGCAGGCTCGGCGCGCCACAGGCAAACTCGACGATCTCGATGCCACGCACCACTTCGCCCTTGGCATCGGAAAACACCTTGCCGTGCTCACGGGAGATGATGGCCGCCAGCTCGTCATGGTGCTGGTCGAGCAATTCCTTGAACTTGAACATAACCCGCGCACGGCGCAGGGACGACTGATCCGCCCACGCGGGAAACGCCGCCTGGGCAGCGGCAACGGCTTCATCGACGGTCTTCAGTTCCGCCAGCGCCACCCGGGCCTGCACGGCGCCGGTGGCTGGATTGAACACATCACTGAAACGCTCGGCGCTGTCGTGAATCTGGCCATTGATGTAGTGGCCGATGATCGGGGCGTTGCTCATGACGGGCTCCTTCAAAAAAATGGGGTTACAGATCCAGCAGCCAACTGTGCTGCGGATCATTGTGAAATTGCCAGGCGCGTTTCGGGCCGGCCATCACGTTCAAATAATAGGACTCGTAGCCGTACGGCACGGTGACCGGGTGATACCCCTTGGGCACCGTGACCAGATCGTTGTTCTCCACGGCCATGGCCTGATCGATGCTGCGATCGTCGGTGTACACGCGCTGGAACACATAGCCCTGGGGCGGGTTGACCTGGTGGTAATAGGTTTCTTCGAGAAAGCTCTGGTGCGGTAAATCATCTGTGTCGTGTTTGTGCGGCGGGTAGCTCGACGAGTGGCCGGAGGGCGTGCGCACTTCCACCACCAGCAACGAATGCGCGGGTTCGGAATCGGGAAGGATGTCGCAGACGTAACGGGTGTTGGCCGCCCGGCCGCGCACGCTGCGTTTCATCGTGTCGGGTGTGATCACCCGCGCGGGCAGGTCTTTGGACGCATCGCCCGGCGCGGCGCACACGGCAATCTGCACCGCGCTCAACGCCGTGACTTCAGCCTGACTGCCGGGCGGCAGGTACACGGCGAAGGGCGATTTGTCCTCGAACACGGACTGACGATCGCCGAGGTTTTCCCAGTTGAAACCGCCCTGCCCCGGCGCCTCGCCGCTGACGCTGATGCGGCCGCTGAGCAGCACCAGGCAGATTTCCTTGTCGCCCGCACTCACCGGCAGACGTTCGCCGACGCTCAATCGGTGGGCGGAGAAGCCGACGTACGTCAACACGCCGTCGGCCAGCGCGACCACGTCGCGCCCTTCTGCTTTGCTCTTGACCAAGAGATTCATGTTCACAGGCTCCTGTGTTCAGGCAGTTGTTCAGACGGGTGATGCAGTTGTGCGGCGGCCAGCAACGCGCGCAGGGTCTCGTAGCCCTTCTTCGCATAGGCATAGCTCGGCGCAACGGCCGGGTCCTGCTCCGCTTCGACCACCAGCCAGCCTTGGTAGCCGGCCTGCATCAATACGTCCAGCAGCGCCGCGAAATTGATGTCGCCATCGCCGGGCACGGTGAAGGTGCCGTTGACGATGCAGTCCGGAAAGCTCCACAAGTTGTTACGCGCCAGTTGCACCACGGGTTTGCGCACGTCCTTGAAATGCACATGGCAGACGCGATCGATGTGTTTGCTCAGCACTTGAAGCGGGTCGCCGCCACCCATGTAGCAGTGACCGGAATCGAACAACAGGCCGACCTCGTCGCCGGTCAGGTCCATCAGCGTGTCGATGTCCTCCGGCGATTCGACGTACGCGCCCATGTGGTGGTGATAGGCCAGACGCACGCCCTGGGACAACGTGAACCGGGCCAGCTCGGTGAGTTTGTCGGCGTAGGCCTGCCAGGCGCTGGCGCTGTGGAAGCGCGGCCGCTCGACCAGTCGAATGCGCTGGCCCTGAATCGAGTCGGCGACTTCGCCGTACACCAGCACCTTGGCGCCGTTGTGCTTGAGCAGTTCGACGTGGCTGGCGATGGCGTCGATTTCCTCGGCCGCCGAACGGCTGGCGAGTCGCCCGGAATACCAGCCCGACACCAGCGCCAAGTCATACGGGCGCAACACATCGGCGACGCCTTGGGCGTCCTTGGGGAATTTGCCGTTGAGCTCAAAGCCTTCGTAGCCGATCTCCTTGCCCTCACTGAGCGCAGTGCTCAGGGGCGTCTCGCCGCCGAGGGCCGGGAGGTCGTCGTTGCTCCAGGAAATCGGGTTGATGCCAATTCGAATTGCAGAAGCGGGCATGGCTGCACCTTTATTGTTGTTATCTCGTTCAACTGAACACACAGGCCTCGGGTTCTGGCTTCAGGCCCGGGCGTCGCGCCAGGATTCGATCAGGAAACCGAAGTTGCTCTGCACCCGCGTGATCAGGTCAGCGTCGTCGATTTCGCCTTCCAGCCAAGCTCGGCTGGGCTCATGAAAGATCGTGCGGCCCACGGCAAACCCCCGGCAGGTGGTGCTTTTCGCCGCCTGACGAAAGCCTTCCGCCAGGGTTTCGGCGGGCGCGTTCAGCCCCAGCAAGACCACGCCCCGGCAGTACGGATCGCGCTCGTGGATCAGCGCGTCGAGCTGTTCCCAGACCTCGGCGGGCTGCGATTCGATTTTCCACCAGGCCGGGTAAATACCAAGGTTGTAGAGGCGCTTGAGGGAACGGTAGATGACGTCCGGATGGGTCGAAGGATGATCCTTGGGCGGAATAACCTCCAGCAGCAGTTCATGACCGCTGGCCAGCGCGGCTTGATACAGGCCCAGCAGTTGCGCTTCCTGCTCAAGGCGCAGCATCGGCTCGTCGTCCGGGTGGTATTGCACCAGGCACTTGATGATCTGCTCTTGAGGCCAGCTTTGCAGGGTACTGCCAACCGAACGCCCGTGTTCGAACGCCAGCGGGCGCGAGCCCTGCACTTCCACCGGACGGGCCACCCACCAGCCGCGCCCGCTGGCGGCATTCAATGAATCCTGACCGAAGCGCTGATCCGCCAGCACACCAACATCGGCTGCGATGCCGCGCTTGTGCAAATCGGCCTCGACCCGCGCGACCGCTTGAACGAACAACTGCTTGAGCGGGCCGATGCAGGCCGGATCGCGCCCGGCCTTTTGCGCCAGCTCCACCAGTTGCCCGCGATGATCGAAGGCGAAGATGAACAGCGGCTGCCATTCGCGCCGGGGCACGCTGACCCGGTGCAGGCGTTGCAACACCGGATCCTGATCGGGTCGGGTAATCGGAACCGGGCTGTTGAACAGGTATTCCAGCTCGACCAGCGTCGGCATGGCCGGCGCGCAGGCATGCCGCGACACCACCAGACCGCCGCAGGCATTGGCCAACTGGCAGCAGCGCTCGTCGCTCTCGTCGTTGAGCCAGCCCTTGAGAAAACCGGACATGAACGCATCGCCTGCGCCCAGCACATTCAGCACTTCCACGCGCACGCCGGGGTAGATCGCGCCGTCTTCAAGTTTCGCCGGAATTGCCCCGTGAATCACCGTGCAGCCTTGGGGGCCGAGCTTCACCACCAAAGTCGCGGCACTGAGCTCGCGGACCCGGCGCAGGGCGTTGAGCAAATCGGTCGAGCCGCCAGCGATGAGAAATTCTTCTTCGGTGCCGACGATCAGGTCGAAGCGCGGCAGGATGCGCTGCACGTGCTGGCTGACGGTGTCGTTGGCGACAAAGCGCGTCTCGCCGTCAGCCTTGCCGGCCAGGCCCCAGAGCACCGGGCGATAGTCGATATCGAGGACACGTTTGACGTTGTGCTTTTCGGCGTAGTCCAGCGCCTGACTGCTGGCGCGGAACACCTGATCGGTGGAGAAATGCGTGCCGGTGATCAACAGCGCCTTGCTGGAGGCGATCTGTGGTTCATCAATGTCGTCCGGTTGCAGCGCCATGTCGGCGCAGTTCTCGCGGTAGAACACCAACGGAAAGGTTTCGCGGTCCTTGATGCCCAGCAGGACCATGGCGGTCAGGCGTTCGGCGTCGACCTTGATGCCGCTGACGTCGCAGCCCTCACGCGCCAGGGATTCAACCAGAAAACGGCCCATGTGGTCGTCGCCCACGCGGGTCAGCATGGCTGACTTCACGCCCAGCCGTGCGGTACCGAACGCGATATTGGCGGAGGAGCCGCCGAGGTATTTGGCGAAACTGCTGACGTCCTCCAGACGCGCACCGATCTGCTGCGCATAGAGATCGACGCCCAGGCGCCCGAGACAAATCACGTCCAGCTGACGCCCGGTGGCAAAACGAGTCTGGCCCATGCCGGCCCCTCTTCTTTTATTGTTATGGGTTTGATTACTGATGCCCTTGCCCACAAGCGCGATGCTTGCAAGCGAGTTCGTGGATGCAGACTAGAACGGCGCCGGGCCTTGATCAATGAATTTTTCTAAATTATTTTCAGGTGGAATATTTATTCCACTTTGCATTGCGGGTCGCAGCCTGCAAAACTGGCCGCCTGAATTCCCAGACCGTCCGCCACGCCACCACCCGCCAAAGGATTCGCACTCATGCCCAGCCTCGATCAGCCAGGCTCTCCCGACACCGGAACCGACGGTTTGACGCCCGTCACAGCCGCGCCGGAGACCGCCGATGCACTGCTCAAGCTGATCACGGCCGAATACGAAAGCCTGCCGCGCCAGCTGAAGCGCATCGCCAGCTACATGAGCCAGCAGAGCGACCGGATCATGGTCGACCGCATCAGCGACATCGCCCGGGAATGCGAGGTGCATCCTTCGGCCATCGTGCGCTTTTCCCAACGCTTCGGCTTCAGCGGGTTCAGCGAAATGCAGGCGCTGTTTCGCGAGGCGTACACCCACAAAGCCACGCCGGTGCAGAACTACCAGCAACGCATTCGCAGCATGATCGCCAACAAATCCCAGAAGGCCAGCGCCGGTGACCTGGCCCGCGAATGCGTCAACGCCACGCTGTCGGGGCTTGAGCGGCTGGCGCTGGAACTGGACGACGAGGCGTTCGAGAAAGCCGTGGACCTGGTGGTCAACGCCGACAATATCTACGTGGTCGGGGTGCGTCGCTCGTTCGCCGTCGCCGATTATCTGGTCTACAACCTGCAGCACACCAACAAGCGCATCCACCTGATTTCCGGCCTCGGCGGCAGTTACCGCGAGCAGATGCGCAGCGTGCGCGCCAATGACCTGGTGATTGCCATCAGCTTCACGCCCTATGGCAAAGAAACCCAGCATTGCCTGCGCATTGCCCAGCATCATCAGGCCAAGACGTTGATCATTACTGACAGCAATCTTTCGCCGCTGGCCAAACGCGCCAATGCGGTGCTGCTGGTCAACGAAGGCAGCTCGTTCGCGTTTCGTTCGCTCAGCGCCACGTTGTGTTTGTGCCAGGCGCTGTTCATTGCCGTCGCCTATCGCCTTGAGCTGAAGGTGGACGAGATCTCCGAGCAGGCCGGTTTCGATGACTGACAACTGACAACTTGTACAAACCCGACGAGCTGTACAACGTTGACATAGCTTTTTAACATCACCTACGTGATGATCGTCTGCACTGCAAACGGAATACGCATCTGAGCTTCTTTTCGCTCGCGAGGTCATGGATCTGGACCATCCCTTATCCACCTGCGTGAGCCGCCATCATGTTTTTCGACTCGTCCAAAAATAAAATCATCCAGGACCTGCAACTGACCGTCGCCCATCAGGCCAGTCTGCTGGAGGCGATCAATCGCTCGATGGCCAGCATCGAGTTCGATCTGAACGGTGTGGTGCTCAAGGCAAACGATAACTTCTTCAAAACCATGCGCTACCGGCCCGAACAAGTCATCGGCAAGGAACACCGCATGTTCTGCACGCCGGAGCATGGGCGCAGCCCGGAGTATGCGCAGTTGTGGTCGCGCTTGCGTAACGGCGAGTTCGTGTCGTCGACCTTCGAGCGCATTGCCGGCGATGGCAGCACGGTGTGGCTGGAGGCCAGTTACAACGCGGTCAGGGACTCGGACGGCAAGGTCATACGGGTGGTCAAGTACGCGATGGACGTGACCGCCAAGCTTCAGGCCGAGAACGAAACGCGCAACAAATTGCAGGCCATCGACCGCGCCATGGCGGTGATCGAGTTCGATCTGGACGGCACGATCATCGCCGCCAACGACAACCTGTTGCGTTTGTTGGGTTACAACCGGCAGGAACTGTTGGGCAAGAACCACAAGATGCTTTGCCCACCGGAATTGGCCAACAGCGCCGAGTACCAGGACTTCTGGCGTCGGTTGAACAAGGGCGAGTTTTTCAGTGATCAGTTCAAGCGCGTCGGCAAGCAGGGCCAGACGCTCTGGCTGGAAGCGTCTTATAACCCGGTGTATGACGCCAGCGGCAAGCTGTGGAAGGTGGTGAAGTTTGCTTCGGATGTGACTGCGCGTATCCAGAAGCACGAGGCGGACTCCCAGAGTGCCGCCCAGGCGTATCACATTTCGGTGCAGACGCAGAAATATGCCGAGCAAGGCACGCAGGTGATTCAGCAAGCGGCCAGCGAGATGCGTCAGATTTCGCAGAATATTGATGATTCGTCGCGGATCATTGGCCAGTTGGGGGAGCGGTCGGAGCAGATCACGGCGATCGTGAATACCATTCGCAGTATTGCGGATCAGACGAATTTGCTGGCTTTGAACGCGGCGATCGAGGCGGCTCGGGCCGGGGATCAGGGCCGTGGCTTTGCGGTGGTGGCCGATGAGGTTCGGCAACTGGCGGGGCGCACGAGTCGGTCGACCCAGGAGATTTCGGAGATGATTCAGGTGATTCAGACCGAGACACGTCAGGCGATTGTGAGTATGGACAATACGCGGAGCACGGCGGTGAAGGGTGTGGATCTGGCGGATCAGGCGGGGGCTGCGATCGTGCAGATCAGTTCGGGGACGAACGATGCGGTGGATGCCGTGAGGATGTTCGCTGGGCGGGATTGATCTTTAACGTCAACAGCGTCTGCCTGGGGGCAGACAGTTTCGCCTTCGGCGAGTTACTTGGAAAAGCACCCCAAGTAACCAAGGGTGCTTGCTCCTGGTTTGGCCCTTCCTTCGTCAGGGTTCCTTCACTCCGGTCTCGCTCCGTGGGCCCGCGCCGAACGGACATCCATGTCCTGACGGCGCTCTCGCCGCATCCATGCGGCTCGACCCACTACGCGAAACCTGCGTTCAGCCTGCACCCAAGTCGCGATTGGCGGTGCCTGAACTTTTTGCGTATGAAGATCACAAGCGCTTTTAAAGCAGATCAAAAGCTTCCCGTCTGAAGCCGGTCCCACTGACTGAATGCACACCCACTGTAGGAGCCGGCTTGCTGGCGAACGCGGTGGACCAGCTGCAGAGATATTGACTGATCCGCCGCAATCGCCAGCAAGCCGGCTCCTACGATTTAGGGGACTCGCCGGTGATCGCCCGCCTACAAATTCCCTTCGTTCTTGCTCCGCATGGCCTTCGCCCGCTTTTCCAACACCACATAAACCACCAGCGCAATCATCAGCGGGATGAGGAAGTAGATCACCCGATAGCCAATCAGCGCGGCCAGCAATTGGCCTTTGCTGAATTGGTGTTGCATCAATGTGATGAAGACGGTTTCCAGTACCCCCAGCCCGGCAGGGATGTGGGCGATGACGCCGGCGATGCTGCTGATGAGCAGGATTCCGAGTACGGCCGGGTAGAAAGCTTTTTCCGGCAGCAGCACGTAGATCAGCAGCGCCATCAGTCCCCAGTTCAGCGCGCCCAGCAAGGCTTGGCGCATCGCCTGGTTCAGCGAGGGCAGGACAAACTGTTGCTTGCGAACGGTCCAGGTGCGTTTTTTCGAGAAGCGGCAGGCCAGGAAGTACGCCAGGCAGACCGCCAACAGGACAAAGCCGATCAGTTGCAGCGTGGTGTCGCCGATCTTCCAGCCTTCGGGCAAGTCGACGAAGTCACCGGCGAACACGAAGCCGGCCAGCAGCATGTAGCCCAGCCAGTTGGTGATCAGGCTCAGGCTGAGGATGCGGGTGATGGTGGGCACGTCCAGGCCCAGCCTCGAATACAGGCGATAACGAAGGGCGATGCCGCCGACCCAGGAGCTCAGGTTGAGGTTGAAGGCGTAGCAAACGAAGGTCACCGGGATGATCTGTTTTACCGCCAGTTTGTGTTCGGTGTAGCGCCGGGCCAGAACGTCAAAGCAGCAATACGTCAGATAACTGCCCGCAGCGATGACGAAACCCAGCGCCAGGGTGCTGAGCTTGTAGGACTCCAGCGCGTGCATGACCTCGTTCCAGTCGAGGTTTTTCATGAGGGTGAACAGCAGCACCGGCACAGCGATGAAGAAGAACAGCGTGAAAGCGCGCTTGGCCCACGTCAGCCACGGACGATTTTTGCCCGAGTCGGCCGGTTTCTGCTCGTGGGTGGACGCTTGGGAGACGCCGGTCATAGGGATTTCTCCTGATCGGCCGGCAGCTCGTTTTTAAGCACGGCGGCCTCCGGCACGGTGTCCGGTGCGCGCAGGGGTTTCAAGCGTGGGCCGTGGACCGGGAACAGGCCGGCAATCGCCGGGAAGTGCCGCAGGAAGTGGAAGCTGAGGAAGATCATCGGCGCGCGCCACCACTGCCCTTTCGCCAGGCCTTTGAGATTGACCTGTTTGCTGTGGGCCACGGCGAGGTCGCGCAGGTGTTCGTGCAAGCGCTGGTTCAAGGCGTGGTCGCGGATGAACAGGTTGGCTTCCAGGTTCAGCGCCAGGCTCAGCGGGTCGAGGTTGCTGGAGCCCACGGTTGACCACTCGTGGTCGATCAGCGCGACTTTGCCATGCAGCGCCCGTTGTTTGTATTCGTGGATGATCACGCCTTCGCGCAACAGCCAGGTGTAGGTCAGGCGCGAGCACACGCGCACGAACGGCATGTCCGGCTTGCCTTGGAGGATCAGCGTCACCTTCACCCCGCGACGGGCCGCGTTGCGCAGTTCACGCAAGAATCGGTAGCTGGGGAAGAAGTAAGCGTTGGCGATGGTGATGCGCTGCGTCGCGCTGCGCATCGCCAGCAGGTATTGCTCTTCGATGTCGGTGGTGTGGTGACGGTTGTCCCGTTCGGCGAGGAGCATCCGCGCGCTGCCGGCCTGACGCGTCACCGGCTTGAGCGGCGTAAAGGTTTTGCGCACGGCCGGGCCGAGCATGCCCAGGGTCGAGCGATAAATGTCGGCAACAATCGGCCCGCGCACCAGCACGGCGTAGTCCTGTTTGGCGGTGATGCCGGTGTCGGCCATGTGGTCGACGCTGTAGTTGATTCCGCCCATGAACGAGGTCTCGCCGTCGATCACCACCACTTTGCGGTGCAGGCGCCGGAACAGGTTGGTGCGCATGCCCATCAGTTTAGGGCGCGGGTCGAACAGCTGAATCTGCACGCCGGCTTCGATCATCTTGCTGACGAACGCCGTGCTCAGGTCACTGGTGCCGTAGTCGTCCACCGTGATAATCACGCGAACGCCACGGCTGGCCGCTTCGATCACGGCCTGTTGCAAACCCTCGCCGACGCGGTCTTCGAAGATGATGAAGGTCTCGATCAGCACCTCTTCGCGCGCCGCACGAATGGCGTCGAACACCCGGGCAAAAAAGTCTTCGCCATTGATCAGCAACTCCACCGAGTTGCCGTCCCGCCAAAGGCCGCACATGGCGCCCATCGCTCTCATACCCCTCATAGCGTTACCTCCACCGCCAACGGCGCATGATCGGAAAGGTGCGACCAGGGGCGATTGGACATCACCCTGGGCGACCGGATGTGCGCATTGCGCACGTAAATGCGGTCCAGGCGCAACAACGGAAAGCGCGCCGGGAAGCTTTTCGCCGGCGCACCAAATGATTCAACAAAGACCTCGCGCAGCCCGGCAGGATTCAACACGCTATCGGCCTTCTGCCGCCAATCGTTAAAGTCCCCCGCCACAATCACCGGCGCGTCGGCGGGCAAGCGACCCACCAGATCGGCGATCAACTTCAGCTGTTGCTGGCGATGAACCTCTTTCAGGCCCAGGTGCACACACACCGCGTGCAACTCACCGAAATGCGGCACATCCAGCACGCAATGCAGCAGGCCGCGCTCTTCGGTGCCGTGAATGGAAATGTCGAGATTTTCGTGGCGACTGATCGGGTATTTGGACAGCAACGCATTACCGTGGTGGCCATGGGGATACACGGCATTGCGGCCGTAGGCGAAATCCTTCCACATGCTGTCGGCAAGGAATTCGTACTGCGAAGTAGTCGGCCAGTTCTTCACGTTCTGCGCGTGGTCCTGATGCTCGCCGTGGACTTCCTGCAGGAAAACGATATCGGCGGACACCGTGCGTACCGCGTCACGCAGCTCCGGGAGGATGAAGCGTTTGTTGAGGAAACCGAAGCCCATGTGCATGTTCATGGTCAGCACATTGAGCGTGATTGAAGTCGACGCGCTTTGTCGTCGGCCGTTGAGGTCTTCGGGGATCAGGGCACTGGTCACAACGTGGCTCCATGCAAATCGCCTGGCGCAACTTCCAGGTTTTCAGTGAGTTTGAAACGCTCAAGCAACCGGCGTGCGTCGTAGGGGGCGCGGACCTTGATGTCGTTATCGAAATAGCAGTAGACGTCGCGGGACTTCCGCGCTCGGGGGGCTTTGTTCACGATCAGTTGAGCATCTCCGGGTTGCGCGCCCCGCTGCCAGGCATCGATGCGATCGCCCCAGTGCTTGATCGCCTCATCGGTATAGCCGCTGGCGTAGAGTTCCTTGTCGCCATGCAGGCGCACGTAGACGAAATCGGTGGCGAGGTCTTCAACGTGGGGCCACTTGCCGGCGGTGTCGGCGACCACCAGCGCGACCTTGTACTTGCGCAGCAGCGCGACAAACGCCGGCACCAGGAAGCTTTCATTGCGGATCTCGACGGCGTGACGCAGTTTCAGCCGCGCAGGAATGTCCAGATAACCCGGCTGCTGCAGCCGTTCTGCGCATTGGCTGGCGCAGGCCTTCGCGGCTTTACCGTCGTGGGGCAGCAGTTTCAGAAAATGCTCGAAGCGCTCGGCGTCGAATTTGAAGTTGGGCGCGAACTGCCAGAGGATCGGCCCCAGCTTTTCCCTGAGCTGAAAAACACCGGAGGCGAAAAAGTTGGCGACGGGTTCGTCGATCTCTTTGAGACGGCGGACATGGGTAATGTAGCGCGGGCCCTTGACGCTGAACACGAACCCTTTGGGCGTATCTTCGTACCACCGCGCGTACAGGTCAGGCGATTGCAGCGAATAGAACGAGCCATTGATTTCGATGCTGTTCACGGCTCTGGAGGCGAATTTCAACTCGTTTTTCTGCGTCAGGCCCACGGGATAGAAATCCCCGCGCCATGGCGTGTAACGCCAGCCTGAAATGCCGATACGGATGTCGCCCATGCCCACGCTCTCTCGTGTCCTGGGGGGGGGGGGGGGGGGGGAATTCGTGAAAAAGAAGAAAAAAAGGGGGAAAATGGTAAGGTTCCCTTCTTTTTTTTTTCGTTTTTCCTCCCACTGCCTCCAACTTGAACACC
>NZ_JBNNGV010000024.1:0-13350 GCF_050268485.1 Pseudomonas sp. NPDC078416
GCTTGCCCGCGAAGGCGTAGGCGCGGACGATCAATATGCGTCGGATGTACTGGCCTCTTCGCGGGCAAGCGCGCTCCTACACCGATCAGCGACGCATCATGGATGCTTGCGGCGCACGCACTCGCTTCTTCCCGACTAAAGCCGGTCCTACTGACGGCACGCGGTCCCACTAAAACACCGCGTTTAATCCGCCAGCCAGCCGTTGACCCAGTGCTGAAGGTTGTCGCCGCGCAGGACGTAGTCGCGCATGACCACTTCTTTCAGCTCATCGCCCATGCGGTAGCTGGCGTCCGGGTCGGCCAGGTGCATGCGGATCGCTTCCAGCCATTCGGCGGTGCTGTTGGTCATCACGCGGGTGCACGGCAGGTAACCGTCGTAGGCCCGGGTGTCGGTGCAGATCACCGGGTAACCGCAGGCGCCGTATTCCAGCAGCCGCAGGTTGCTTTTGCAGTCGTTGAAAATGTGGTGCTCCAGCGGCGCCAGCGCGAGGTCGAGGTTCAACGCCGCCAGTTTGGCCGGATAGGCCAGCAAGCCTACGGACGGATGAAACTCGTGCACGTAAGGCCGCAGCGCCTCGGGGCACATGCCGAAGAACACCCACTCGACCTGATCGGCCAGCTCGCGCACGACCTCGGCGATGATCTCCAGATCGCCGGCATGGCTGGTCCCGCCGCCCCAGCCGACCCGAGGTTTTTTCGAGGTGCGGCGCTGGCTGCGCAGGCCGGTCCAGAGCTGTGAAGCCAGCATGTTCGGAACAACGCGGATGTCGTGGTGCATCCCCGACAGCGCATCGGCCAGCGTCACGGTCGACACCACCACCCGATCACACAGGCTGGTGCCCAGACGCACCATCGCTTCCATGTTCGACGGCATGCTGCGCAAGTGGCCGTTCTTTTTCGGCACGCTGATCACGTAGTCGTCCAGCTCGTAGATGCGCCGGGCGTTGGAGTACGCCTTGAGGCTGGCGACCTGATCGATGGAGTTCTGACTGTAGCGGCACTGCACGATGATCACGTCCGGGGACTGACGCTCCAGATCGATGATCGATGGCAGGTCGTAGCTCATCCGCCCTTCGATTCGGCCGTCGGCCTCCAGCTCCAGAAACGGCTGGGACACGCGGTAGTGACCCACCGCCGTGCTGTTGACCGGGATCGCCAGCACGTTCGGCAAACGCCGCGATGAATAAGGGTTCCAGCCTTTTTTCAGGCCCGGTTCCAGGCTGTAGAACGAACCGGTCAGGCGCAGGTTGGGGTTGTAGGCCGGGTCGCGGGCGAGGATTGGCAGCCAGCGTTTGTAGAAGGCGTGCTGATCGTCGATCTGGGATTGTTTGTCGCGGGCCTGTTCCGCCGGTGTCGAGGCGCCGATCGCCAACACGGCGCGCGGTGCCCAGACCACCAGATGGCCGGACTCCCGCACGCGCAGGCAGAAATCCACTTCGCTCAGGCTGCCGCTGAATTCGTTGCTGTTCAGGCCGCCGAGCTGCTCGAACAAGGCGCGGCGCACCAGCAGGCAGTGGCCGCCCACCGCGCTCAGGTCCTGGGCTGCTTGCAGCCGCAGCAAGTGACCGGGCGCATGCAGTGGCTCGCCAAAAAATGCAGGGCCGGCCGGGCCGTGGTAACCCAGAATCAGCCCGGCCTGGAGAATGTAGCCTTCGGGGGTGAACAGCTTGCCGCCGACCACGCCCACTTCTTCGCGCCGACCATGATTGACCAGCTCGCCCAGCCACGCGGAATCGGCGACCACCGCATAGACGCTGAGCATCAGCAAATGCTCGCCGCGGGCATGCACGGCGGCGAAGTTGCGAAGATCGGCACCGTTGCCCTGCCCTTCGTAATGCAGCACGCGCAGGGTATCGCCACCGATCTGCTGCATGTCCGCCAGCCAGGACCGAGCCTCCGGATGTTGACTGGCGCAGTCGACGATCAGCACTTCGAAGCGATCGTAAGTGGTCTTCGAGAGCAGCGACTCGACGCAGCGCTGCAACGCCGCCAACTGGTCCTGGTGGACGACGATGATCGACACCAGCGGACGCGCGTCGCTCAAATAATCAATGTGATTGACCCACTGCCCTTCCACTTCGCGCAGCTGATGGGCGATGCCCATGCGATGCAGATGCGCACCGAGCACCGGGGCGTTTTGCGCCACGGCCTCATCCAGCGCCAACCACGCCTGAAACGGGAACTGCGACTCGACGAGGATTTCCGATACGTGCTGAACCACCACGCCGTGGGCTTCGGTCAGGCGCCAGATCGCGTCGTGGGGCGCCAGCTCGCCGTAGGCGGAATCGAAACCGCCGAGCCTGACCAGCGCGTCGATCTGAAACGCCAGCACCCGGCCGACGTAGGGATAACTGCGCAGCAGGTCGAGGTTGAAATCAGGCCGAAAGACCGGCTCGGCCGATTCGCCTTCATGCAGCGCGCCTTCGTCGCCGTACAGGCACAGCACGTCCGGCGAGTGGGCCACGCGTTCGGCGAGAATCAGCAATGCACAATCGGTCAGCCGATCCCCCGCCCGCAGCAGGTAACACCAGTCGCCGCGCTCGAGCTGCGGCAACAGGTCATTGACTTGCGCCAGCCAGTCGGGCTGCAGCGGCAAGGTGAACACACGGCCTTCGAGCACCGGCGTTTCACAGGCGCTGGACAGCACCAGGGTCAGTTCGGCGGCGTACAGCTGCGCATCGAGACTGGCCAGGGTCAGCGCCACGCCGGCGGCGCTGGCGTGCTCGTCGAGCACCACCGCCACCATCTTCGGCTGCGACGGCCAGGTGGCGACGTTATCCGCCACGCGCAGGCGATCGGCGCCAAACAGGGTGCGGAAGCTCAACCATTGCTGGTACAGCTCGGCGAAACTTTCGCTGTCGGTGCCGACTCGCCACGGCAAGGAGGCCTGTCGGTCACCCAGCATGCGGCTGAGGGGCAGCTCTTGCCACACACGGGGTTGCTCCAGCGCCTGAGTCAGCGGCACGAAGCGCACCCAGCCATATTCGGGGGCATCTTCGCCGGTGCGCGCCTTGAGCATCTTGCCCAGCCATTGACGCTCGTCGGTGATCAGGTCCCTGACCCACTGCTGGCGGCTCAAGCGGTCCGGGTGCAGGCGCTCGGCACTGAGCACGTCGTTGAGCATGACCATGTTGCCGCGCTTGAGCAGGCACACGTAGAGCACGAAATCCACCAGCGCGGTGAAGCCGTCGCCGACTTCACGGAGCGCCGGCAGAATCACCTGCACGTCGCTGCGACGCATCAATGAGCTGCTGAACCCGCCGAGAAAGTTGGTCGGCGAAATATCAAATACGGAGAGCAGGTCGGCGCCGTAGAACACCGAGCTGGATTCGGCCAGCGGGGCATTCTCGATGCGCACCGGCAACTGAATATCCTGGGGGTCGCAGAAATAACGCTGGGCCAGCACCAGGCTGACGTCGTCATGCTCGACCAGAATGCTGGCCTGACGCGCGACGGCCGCCGGAAACAGCCGGTCGTCATCGCAGAAAAACTTGATGAATTCGCCCTGCGCTTCATGCAGGCACACCAGCAGGTTGCCGACGAAACCCTGACGCTTGGGGTTGCGCACATAACGCAACGTAACCGGGCTTGAGTCGAGGTGCTGTTCAACGATGCGCTGGATCTCGTCGGTCTGGCTGTCGTCGCAGACCACCACTTCAAGGGGCCGATAGGTCTGTGCCAGTGCATCCAGCAGGGCTCGCTGGAAAAAGCGCGGGTTGTAGGCGGGAATGACGAGGCTGACGAGGGGAGCTGAATTCACGGGCGGGACTCACGAGCGGCGCCGTTCCCCGGGGAAAGGATCGACATTAACCGCTGACAATACGGTTGACGCTCAACGGTGGCGACACCTGTTGATCAGGTGCCGCCCGCCGCTGGGCCGATTACAACTTGCTGAACAGGTTCAGCGCAGACAGCTGGGTGAACACCAGCTGCGAGGCCTGCAGCATGGTTTTCTGCAGGGTCAGACGGGCGATGGCATCGACCGGATCGGACGCGGTGATCGTGCCCGATTCGGTGCTGCCGTTGTCGATCATGCTCTGGTTGGTCACGCCCTGATCGGTCGCCGTCCTGGCCCGGGCACCGCCGTCGCTGGTGGCATTGATGATCTGCTCCGCCGCACTCTTCAGGTTACCGATGGTGGACGTCATGGTGGCCTGCAGTTTCTGCTGGGCAATCGGATCGCCATCGACCTTGCCGTTGAGCGCCGTGATGACCTTGGACAAGGTATTCAGCACGTTCTGGCTTTGCTGGGTCGAGGACTGCGCGGTGAACTGGTCACCTGCGGCCATTGCCGGTGGCGAGCCGCTGAAGGTGAAGGTCACGCCGGAGGCCGTCGCCGTGTTACCGCTCAGCGTGCCGGTGGACACCGCTTTGCTGGTCGCCGGGTCATAGGGGGCCGCGTACAGACTGAAGTTGCTGGCATCCGTGAAGCGCACGACAGCGCCGCCCGACGGGAAGGTTTTGTCGAACGCGGCCTGATCGGTCACCACCGAGCTGGTGATCACATCGGTCGAGGTGTTGGCCGGCAGCCGCGAGGTGCTCACGGTACTGGGGGAGACGCCCAGCTCGAAGGTGTGGTCTTTCACTGCTGCGTCTGCAGCCGTGGTGTCTGCGTACTGATCCTTGGTCAGGTTGATGTTCAGGTTCAGTTCCAGACCCCGAAAGGTGATGGCCTGGTTCGCCGAACTGGTGGACGCAAACTTGCCGGTAGCCGTCGCATCGCCCGTCACATCCTGATTGTTCTTGTCGAGGATCGTGTACGCCGTGCTGCTGGTGAAGGAAATCTTGTACGGCTGGCCGGCGGTGAAACTGTTGTCGTAGGTGGCAGCGTTGCTGACGCTGCCGCCGGACAAGGAAATCACGCCGTCATCAGCGCCCGCGACCAGGGTCGTCGAGGTGCGCGTGGTGTTGGTTGCTTGTTCGAATGCATCCCAGCCGGTGGTGTTGCTGGCCATGGAAATGCCGCTGCCGACGGCCAGCAGGTTGCGCGTCTGGTCGCCCTGATAGCTGTAGGTGCCGTCGGAGCTGACGGTGTATGGCGGGGTGGTGCCCTTGGACCCGGAGAACAGATAAGTGCCATCGGCATCCTGGCTGTTCATCAGACCGAGAATCTGCCCCTGCAACTCTTTGAGCTCGGCGGCGTTGGCCTGGCGGTCCTTGTCGGTGAACGAGGTGTTCGCCGCCCCCAGTACCAACTCCTGCGCGCGCTGAATCGCCGAGGTGATCGACGTCAAGGCCGTCTCGGTCTGCACGACGGTGGTATTGATCGTATCGATGTTGGATTTGTACTGATTGAGCATCGTGCCCTGCTGCTGCAACTGCAGCACACGGCCCGCGCCGACCGGATCATCGCCGGCGGTGTTGAGCTTGACCTGGCTGGCCACTTCGTCACCGGTTTTGGTGACATTAGCGTAGCTGCGCGAGTAGTTCGAGGCGCTGGTTTCGTAAAACTGGGTCGTTGAGATACGCATGGATTACGATTCCTTAAAGACTGTTGATCAGCGTGCTGAAGATGGCTTGGGCCGCTTTGATGATCTGCGACGAGGCGGTGTAGTACTGCTGATACTTGACCAGGTTGGCGGCTTCTTCGTCCAGCGACACGCCGGAAACGCTGTCGCGTGCGCTCTTGGCCTGGGTCAGCACCGCGGTGGTCGCCGTCGTATCGCTCTTGGCCTGGGCCGCCTTGCTGCCCACCGTGGTGATCATGTTGGCGTTGGCACCGCTCAGGCTCATGCCCGTGCCGTTGCCGGCGGCGGTGTCGAGGGTCTGTTTGGTCTGCAGCGTACCGACCGAGGTCGCGTTGCGGTTGTCCGAAGACCCGGCGCCGGTCATGGCAATGCTGTAGGTGTCGCCGCTTTTGGCCTCTCCGGCGAGGGTCATGCCGAACTTGAACGACTGCGCAGCACCCGACGAGTCGGTGTAACCCACTTCCAGACTGATGTCGTTGGACTGGCCTGGAACAACTGAACCGGTGATCGCATTGCCGGACTTGTCTTTGACCGCCGCGCCCTGTGCATCGACCAGCGAATAGCTCTGAGCACCATTGGTGACATCGCCCATGAGCAAACGCATCGGCGTCGAGGCCGAGAGCGCGTTACGCAGGTCGGCGGTGGCGGTCGGGTTGTAGATGTCGGCCTGGGTCGACAACACGGGCTGGGTGAACGTCCCCGAGCCTTTGTTCACAAGGGCGCTGCCGGTCAGCGGACTGGCCGAGGCGATGTCTTTCGGATCGGTCATTACGACCTTGATGCCATCGGCGCCGGTCTTGGTCGGGCTGATCTTGAAGCTGTCACCCTCAGTGGAGGTGCCGTTGAATTTCAGCGAGAACCCGTCGATGACCGGCGCGGTGGTGGCGTTGGTGTTGTACGAACCCATGTCCTTGCCGTCCGGCAGACGCTTGACGCTGTACTGGCCGCTGGCATCGGTGAACGTCACCTGGTAATCGTTGGTCTGCAGGGCGCCGCTGTTGGCAATGGACACCGCGAAGTTGCCCGACGACTGATCGTTGGTCGTGTTGGCAAGGCTGCGCTGGCTGGTCAGGCTCGGGTCGTTGATGCTGGTGAACAGGTTGCTGCCGAAGTTGCCGTTGGCGTCCACGCCCTGATTGAGCTGGCTGTTAATCTGGTCGGAAGCGACCACCGCCAGACGGCCGAGCTCGCTGGCGGCCGGCTGCAGCACGTCGCTGCGATAACGCAGCAGTCCGCCCAAGGAGCCGCCGGTCACGACGCTTGAGACATCGACTTCGTTGTTCTGATATTTCAGTTTCAGCGCATACACGCTGGGGTCGCTGTCACTGGGCGCTGCGCTCAGGGTGTTGGAGGTGGTGCCGGTGACCAGCGGCTGGCCGGTGCCGATGTAGACGTCATAGCTGCCGTTGGTTTCAACGACCTTGGCGCCCGCCAGTTCGTTGAGCTGGCGTACCGCTTCGGTACGTGAATCGAGCAGCGTATTGGGCTGACCGCCGGAGGACTGAGTCTCGGTGATCTGTTTGTTGAGGGTGGCGATGGACGACGCCAGTGCATTCACCTGACCGACTACTGTGGTCATCTGGGTATTGATGCTGGCGTTCTGGTCCTTCATCTGCGACGAGATGGAGTTGAACTGACCGGCCAGGGCCGAGGCACTGGTCAGAAACGTCGTGCGGGCGGCGTTGTCGGTCGGCTTGGAGGCCAGGGCGCCCAAGTCAGTGAAAAACTTCGCAAGCACGGTGCTGACGCCGGTCGAGCTGTCCGACAGGATGGAATCGAGCTTGCTGGCCTGGCTCAGGTACGCGGTGGCGTCGGCGCTGAGCGATGTGCTGGTCTGCAACTGGTTATCGAGGTAGCCGTTATAGATGCGGCGCACGTCGGACAACGTCGTACCGGTGCCGATGAAACCGACGCCGATGTTCTGCTGAGCCCCGGCGGCGGTCATCACTTGCTGACGCGAGTAGCCCTGCGTGTCGACGTTGGCAGTGTTGTTGCCGATCGTCGTCAATGCTGCGCTGCTGGCGGTGAGTCCCGAAAGCCCGATTGAGATCAGTGACATGGTTCAAACCTTATAAAGTCGTGGAAGAGCCCGAGGCGGATGCGTAGGTCTGGTAACTCTTCATCTGTTTCGCTATCTGAGAAATCTTGCTGGCATAGGACGGGTCGGTTGCGTAGCCGGCCTTCTGCAGCTCTTTCACAAACTGTTCCGGGTTATCGGCGGATTTCAGGGTTTCTTGATAGCGATTGTTGTTCTGCAGGAAGCTCACCAGGTCGTGGAAGCTGCTGGCGTAGGAGTCGTAGGCGCGGAAGTCCGCGGTCTCCTTGACCATCTGGCCGTCGCGGAACTCGCTGGTGATGGCTCGGGCTTCCGGCCCTTTCCAGCCGCCCTGGGCCTTGATGCCGAACAGGTTGTGGCTGCTGCCGCCGTCGGACTGACGCATGATCGATTTGCCCCAGCCGGTTTCCAGCGCCGCTTGCGCAACGAGCACGCTCGGATCGACGCCGATCCGCGCGGCAGCGTCCTTGGCCAGGGGCATCATCGTGGCGACGAAGTCATCCCGGTTGGCGAATGCACTCTTGCCCGGCGCCAGCGGCGTCTGCACGCGACTGCGCACATAAGCGTCAGCGTCGGCGGCGTACTGCGGCCCGACGGTCCAGTCGCCATTGTTCTGAGAGCCTGCGCTTTTCGCGGCGGCCACGGCATTGGAGACGGCAATGCGGTTTTTCAGTGTGGTGGCGCTCGCGCTGGCGTCCTGGCCGGGGGCAGTGTTTGGCACGATGCCGGCCATGATGCGGTCGCTGAGCTTGCTCGGCAGCGACAGGCGACGGGAATTCAGCGCCGCCACGTCGCTGTGCGCGGTGCCGTCGGTTGCAGCGGGCGCGGTCACCGAACGGGTGGCCCACAACGGACGCTGGGCAATGCGCGTGGCCAGGCCGGCCTGTGCTGGTGCATCGGCTTTACCGTCGACCTTGGCCTCCGTTTTGCCGCCGGACACCAGCCCGGTGCTGGCCGGCGCGATTTGCGTGCCCTTGTTTTTCGACAGCTGACGCATGAGCACGTCCTGCAGACCAATACCGCCGCCTTCGCGAGACATGCTCACCGACAGCTGCTGGTCATACATGTCCTGATACTGCCGCGTCGCCGCGGTGTTCATCGGGTTGTCCTTGGCCAGCACTTCGTTGGCCGAACGCATGGCCTTGAGCATCTGGCTGACGAACAGCGACTCGAATTCCTGCGCAACTTTCTTGAGGTTGCCCTCGCTGTCGCGATCACCGGTTTTCATGGCGGTCAGACGGTTGAGGTCGGTATACGCACCTGAATCACCGGAAGAGACGCCGCCGCTTGGAATGCTCATTCAGTCTGCCTCTTAAATCACGATCAGGTCGGCTTGCAACGCGCCAGCCTGTTTCAGTGCTTCGAGAATCGCCATCAAGTCGCCTGGCGCTGCACCCACCTGGTTAACCGCGCGGACAATTTCATCCAGCGTGGTGCCCGGGCCGAACTTGAACATCGGGTGCATTTCCTGCTGGGCGTTGATCTTCGAACGCGGGACCACAGCGGTCTGGCCGTTGGAGAACGCGCCCGGCTGGCTGACGATCGGGTCTTCGGTGATGGTCACGGTCAGGCTGCCGTGGGTAACGGCTGCCGGCGACACCTTGACGTTCTGGCCGATGACGATGGTGCCGGTCCGCGAGTTGATGATGACTTTGGCGGACGTCTGGCCCGGATCGATTTCCAGGTTTTCCAGCACCGACAGGTAATCAACACGCTGGTTGGGGTCCAGCGGCGCTGTGACCCGCACAGAGCCGCCGTCCAGCGCCTGAGCGACGCCAGGGCCAAGCATGTCGTTGATCTTGTCGACGATGCGCTTGGCGGTGGTGAAGTCGTTGCGATTGAGGTTCAGGGTCAGCGAGTTGCCCTGGTTGAAGCCACTCGGCACGGCACGTTCAACCGATGCGCCACCCGGAATACGCCCGGAAGACGGAACGTTGACAGTGATCTTCGAGCCGTCGCGGCCTTCGGCATCAAAACCGCCGACCACCAGGTTGCCCTGGGCCACGGCATAGACGTTGCCGTCGATACCCTTCATCGGGGTCATCAACAGGGCACCGCCGCGCAGGCTTTTCGAGTTACCGATGGACGACACGGTGATGTCGATCTGCTGACCCGGCTTGGCGAACGGCGGCAGGTCGGCGTACACGGCCACGGCCGCGACGTTTTTCAGCTGCACGGTGCCGGAACCCGCCGGCACCTTGATGCCGAACTGCGAGAGCATGTTGTTGAAGGTCTGCAGGGTGAACGGCGTCTGGGTGGTCTGGTCACCCGTGCCGTTGAGCCCCACCACCAGACCGTAACCGATCAACTGGTTGGTCCGTACGCCGGAAATGCTGGCGATGTCCTTCAGGCGCTCGGCGTGGGCGCCCAGTGCGGTGGTGAACAGCAGCGCTGCCGCTATCAGTTGCTTGAACGTGATCATGGCTATCCCGCTATCAGAAAGGGAACAACGGGCTGAGGAAGAATCGGTCGAACCAGCCTGGCTGACTGGAATCGGCAAACGCGCCTGTACCGGAATAAGTGATGCGTGCATCGGCGATGCGAGTCGACGACACGGTGTTGTCAGTGGCGATGTCATCGGCGCGGATCAGGCCGGCGATGCGCACCAGTTCGTCACCGGTGTTGAGGGTCATCCACTTCTCGCCGCGTACCAGCAGAATGCCGTTGGGCATCACGTCAGCGACGGTCACGGTGATCGAGCCGGTCAGGCTATTGCTCTGCGCGGCCTTGCCGTCACCCTTGGTCGCGCGGTCGCCGGTGTAGCCGGCGTCCAGGCTGAGGTTGCCGCCACCGACCGGGTTGTTGGTGCTGACGCCAGCGCCAAACAGCGAAGTCAGGCCAAGGCTGGTTTTGCTGGTCTTACTGATCCCGGAGCTGGCGGCCTTGCTGGCAGCCATCTTCTCGGAAAGCGTGATGGTGATGATGTCGCCGACCCGATAGGCCTTGCGGTCGCCGTACAGGTTCTGCTCGAAACCGGCCTGATAAATCGAACCGTTGCTGGCCGCTGAAGGCAGCGGCGTGCGCGGCAACACCGGCGCGTAATAAGGGTCATTGGGTTTGGCCGCAGGCGCAACGCAGCCGGTCAGCAGCGCGATACCGCACACAGGAGCTGCCAACAGGGAAAGCCGCAATACAGAGAGCCGTTTCATGACACTTAAAACCTCGCGGTGTAGCAGGCGTTTTTCAGGCGCCCCTTGTAATTGATCAGGTGTTTCGCTGCAGGACATCAGGCGTTTCAAACAGGGCTTACAGGTTCTGGGTCACGTACTGGAGCATCGAGTCAGCGGTCGAGATGACTTTGGAGTTCATCTCGTAGGCGCGCTGGGTGGTGATCATGTTCACCAGCTCTTCAACGGTGCTGACGTTGGAGTTTTCCAGGGTGTTCTGCTTGACAACGCCCAGACCGTTGAGGCCCGGTGTACCGACCTGCGGTGCGCCGCTGGAAGCGGTTTCCAGGTACAGGTTGCCGCCCTGGGATTGCAGGCCGGCCGGGTTGATGAAGTCCGCGGTCTGCACGTTGCCGATAATCTGTGGCGTGGCGGTGTTGGCCGAGGTGGTGATCGACACGGTGCCGTCTTCGCCGACGGTGAAGGTCTGCGAATCCTGCGGAACGACGATCGCCGGCTCCAGTGCGTAGCCGTTGGCGGTGACGATCTGGCCATTGCTGTCCAGGTGGAACGTACCGTCACGGGTGTACGCCAGGGTGCCGTCAGGCTGACGGATCTGGAAGAAACCGCGACCGTTGACCGCCATGTCCAGCGGCTGGTTGGTGGTCTGCAGGCTGCCGGCGGTGAAGTTTTTCTGGGTGCCGACGATGCGCACACCGGTACCCAGTTGCAGGCCCGATGGCAGCTCGCTGTCCTGAGTGGACTGGGCGCCTGGCTGACGTTTGATCTGGTAGAGCAGGTCCTGGAATTCCGCACGGTCGCTTTTGAAACCGGTGGTCGAAACGTTGGCCAGGTTGTTGGAAATGGTCGTCAGGTTGGTGTCCTGGGCGGCCAGACCGGTTTTAGCAACATAGAGTGCCGGAAGCATGTTTGAATCTCCTCGAGCGCCTGTTTATCGGCGCAAGCTGTCAGTCATTAGCCCATTTGCAAGACGCGAGCCATCGACTCGTCATCCTGCTCGGCGGTCTTCATCATCTTGATGTGCAGTTCGAATTGGCGGGACAGCGCCAGCACCGAGGTCATCTCGTCGACGGCGTTGACGTTGCTGGCCTGCAGAAACCCGGATTCGACCTGCACGTCGGCATCGGCCTGTGCCGGTCTGCCGCTCTTGGTGTGCATGAGACCGTCGGGGCCTTTTTCCATGGTCGTCTGGTCGCCCTTGACCAGCTTGATGCGGTCGATCTGCGCCATGACCTGCGGGCTCTCGCCCAGCGAGCGAACGCTGATGGTGCCGTCGGCGCCGATCTCGATCTGCTGCTGCGGCGGCACGGCAATCGGCCCGCTGTTGCCCATGACCGGCAAACCATTGCCATCACGCAACACGCCAAGGGCGTCGATGTTCATGCTGGAGGTGCGGGTGTAGGCTTCGCCGCCGTCGGCGGTTTGCACCGCCATCCAGCCGTTGCCTTTGACGGCGACGTCCAGCTCGCGACCGGTGTCGACCATCGCGCCCTGGCTGAAGTCAGTGCCGGGACGTTCGCTCATGGCGTACGCCCGGGACGGGTTGACCTCGCCGAACACCGGCATTGAGCGCGCCTGTTCGAGGTCGCGTTGAAACCCGTTGGTCGAAACGTTCGCCAGGTTGTTGGCATGGGCCTTTTGGGCGATGGCGTTTTCCGACGCTCCGCTCATGGCCACGTATAGCAACTTGTCCACAGTCTTCCTCCTCCGACAGACGCTTGCCGCCTGTAGCTGTACTGAACAGGTCATAGCAATAATCGAACCAGTTTTTCAGCGGTGATACAAAGCGTTGATTCTTCAATGATTCCGGCCGCATTCGGCGGACCGGGATCCGGTTTGGGCCGCCGCGCGACAGCGGACCGCCGGTTTCCTGCAAATCGACGGCAGCGAGCGCCAGAAAACTCTCCATGGGGTGCGGAACTTGCAGCGTTTTATGAATTCGCTTGAGTCGCTACGGAAAACTGTCATGGGTCTTCGCATCGCCCTGCTCCTTACATTGATTGCCGGCTCGTTTGCCGCTTGGGCGGCGCCGGCGCCCTATTTCCTCTGGCAAGGCGCCCACCGCACGGTCTGCGCCCAGACCAGCCCGGGCAAAGGCTGGACACGGATCAGCGCCGCGTATGTGAAGTCGGATTGTTCGATTTAAAGGGCGCTCCTACATGTTCCGCAGCGTCCGCAGCGTCCGCAGCATTTAGCGCAGACCAAAACTGTGCCTGAACTTGCGCAGATTCCGAGCCAGACGACGATCAAATGTACGAGTGAGCTTGCTCGCGAAGGCGATCTGCCTGACACGAATCAATCGCCTGACACGCCGCCTTCGCCAGCAAGCCGGCTCCTACGGATTCTGTGTCCGCCACAAAATTTGTGGCTTGCCGAGATCCACTGTAGGAGCGCGCTTGCCCGCGAAGGCGGTTTGCCTGTGATGAATCAATCGCCTGACACGCCGCCTTCGCCAGCAAGCCGGCCCCTACGGATTCTGTGTCCTCCACAAAATTTGTGGCTTGCCGAGATCCACTGTAGGAGTGAGCTTGCTCGCGAAGGCGGTTTGCCTGTCACGAATCAATCGCCTGACACGCCGCCTTCGCCAGCAAGCCGGCTCCTGCGGATTCTGTGTCCGCCAAAAAATTTCTGGCATGCCGAGATCCACTGCAGGAGCGCGCTTGCCCGCGAAGGCGATCTGCCTGACACGAATCAATCGC
>NZ_JBNNGV010000024.1:13448-83080 GCF_050268485.1 Pseudomonas sp. NPDC078416
AGCGCGCTTGCCCGCGAAGGCGGTGTGCCTCTTACGAATCAATCGCCTGACACGCCGCCTTCGCCAGCAAGCCGGCTCCTACGGATTCTGTGTCCTCCACAAAATTTGTGGCTTGCCGAAATCCACTGTAGGAGCGCGCTTGCCCGCGAAAGCGATCTGCCTGACACGAATCAATCGCCTGACAACCTGCCTTCGCGGGCAAGCGCGCTCCTACGCCTTCGGCAGAAGCTGAGTGCGGCAGATCCAAAGCTTAAGTCGCGCGTATCAACGTCTGCATCAGTTCCGCCTCCGTCGACAGGGTTTTGGAGTTGGCCTGATACGCCGTCTGCGCCTGGATCAGCTCCACCAGCTCGTTGGTCAACGTGACGTTGGAGCCTTCCAGAGAGTGGCCGATGACGCTGCCCAACGTGCCGACACCCGGTGCTTCGTAATTGGCGGCGCCGGAGGCCAGGGTTTCGACCCAGCGGGTATCGCTCACCGGCTGCAGCCCCTGGTTGTTGGCGAAGCTGGCGAGCATGACCTGGCCCACGTTGCGGTGCAGGCCATTGCTGAAGCCGATCATCAGCATGCCGCTCTTGTCGATCGTCAGCTGGGTGGCCTGCCCCGCCGTGTGCCCATCGATGACGACGTTGCTGTTGCCGGTGGGGGCGTTGTGCTGACTGGTCTTGTTGAAGTCCATGACAATGCCGTCGGCATTTCCCGCGGCGCCATTCGCGCCCCAGCGCCCGCCCGGTTGGTTGCCGTCCAGCGGTTTGGCCGGCACCCAGCCTTCGAGGGTCAGGGTGTTGTTGGCGGCGGTCAGCCATTGACTGCCAATCAGCGATTGCAACGAGCCGCTGGAGTCAAACAGCATGCTCGCCGTCGACGGCGCCGTGCTGGTCGGGTCCTGCGGGTTGCGCCCGTCGATCAGCGTATGCATCTTCCAGCTGTTGCTGCCGTCTTTGACAAAGTACTGGGTCATCTCGTGGCGCATGCCCAGGCTGTCGAAGACGCCGTAGGTGGACGCCTTGGTGAAGGTGGTGATGTCCGACGGATTGAACGTCGGTACCGGCCGTGGCATAAGCGGATCGGCCGGGTCGAGCACCGGCAGACCGCCGTCCAGCAACGGCAGTGAGATCGGCCCTGGAGACGGCGCGGGGCTGGCGGTCCAGGCGCCGTTGACGTTGACCGCAGGTCGCCATTGCTGCAGGGACAACTCGGTGTCGGAGATCATCTTCACCGCTGCCGTAGAGCCGGTGAGTGAAAGCTTGCCGGCCGCAGACACTTGCAGGCCGATCTCCAGCGTCGCGGTGCTGGTCGGGTCCAGCGGATTGACGCCGTCGATGAGCATGTACGACGTCCAGTTGTTGTCTTCGGTCTTGACGAAGTACTGCTTGAGCTCGTGATCCTGCGGCGGAACGCCGGCGTCCTGAATCATCCGCCCCGACACGCGGGTATAGGTGGTCGGGTCGCCGGGGTCGAACCTCGGAATAGTCCCAAGTGACGCCGACGCCGCATTCAGGTTGAGGGTCTGCTCCATCTTCCCGGTGGCCTTGGGCGACATGTCGGCCGCGTCAATCTTCAGATCCGTGCGCACGCCGCTGATCACCTCTCCATCGTCTGTCACCCCATAGCCTTGCAAGCGGCTGCCGTGGGAGTCGACGACAAAATTCTGCGCATCCTTGATGAAGGCCCCTGACCTGCCGTAACTGATGGAACCGGCGTCACTCATGACAAAGAAACCGTTGCCCTGAATGCGCATGTCGAGCGCCCTGCCCTCGCTGGTGATGACGCCGCCGGGCGCAAAGTTCTGCGAAACGTTGGCCACTTGCACCCCGTCACCCGAGGCCGTCCGGCTGCCGCCGAGCATGGAAGAGGAATAGACCGCCGAGAATTCGGCGCGTGAGGATTTAAAACCTGAGGTGTGGACGTTGGCGATGTTGTTGCCGGCCACTTCCATGCGCTTGTGCGCCGCATGCAAACCTGAAACCGCTGTGTTGAATGACATGAACACTCCCTGAGTCGTTGTTCAACGACACGCTCGTCAATGCATCGAGATCGCGGGCAAAGGAATGCAATCGAACGGACCGCGTAAACGGCGCCGCTCAATGGCATTTATTTGTCAGCGAACTTGATTCTCGCAAAGACGAAAGTAGGAAGTTTCCAGTTGTAGAGTGGGACGGCTCTCGATATTTCAGTCAAAAAAAAGGCATAAAAAAAGCCCCTCGGAGAGGGGCTTCGTTGACCGTGTCCAGCGACCGTTATCAGGTCATCTGAATGATGGTCTGCATGATGGTGCTCTGCGTCGAAATGGTCTTGGCGTTTGCCTGGTAGTTGCTTTGCGCCTTGATCAGGTTGACCAGTTCACCGGTCAGGTCGACGTTGGATTCTTCCAGCGCCTGCCCGGTCAAGTAACCCAGCGTACCCGACTGCGGCGCGCCCGTGACCGGGATGCCCGACGAAGCCGATTCGCGCCAGTTGGTGCCGCCCGCCGGGGACAGGCCCTGAACGTTGGCGAAGTTGGTCAGCGACACTTGACCGATGACCTTGGACTGACCGTTGGTGTAGGTCGCGAACATGTTGCCGGTGGCGTCGATGTTCATCGCCGTGATCTGGCCGGTGGCGTAACCGTCCTGGGTCTTGGTGATTGCACCCGACACCGCGTTGGTCTGGGTGGTCGCCAGCATGTTGAGCTTGATCCCGCCCGCATTCGCGGCCGCGCCATTGCTCGCCCAGGTGGTGGTGCTGCCAACGGTGGTCTTGGCGGCCGGCACCCAGTTGTTGATGGAGAAGACACCGCCCGCACCCACGCTCACGTTGGGCGAATTGGTGGTATCAGGGGCGCCGGTACCGCTGGTAATCAAGCTACCCGACGAATCGAAGGTCACTGCGGTCGCGTCAGCGGTGGTGGAGTTTGGATCGCTGATGCTGCGGCCATCGACCAGGCTGTACATCGTCCAGGTATTGGTGCCCGTCTTCGAAAAATACTGGTCGAGGGTGTGTTCGTTACCCTGACTGTCATACAGCGGCGTGCTGTAGGTGGTGGTGTAGCTGTTGGTGTCGGACGGCGAGAACGTCGCAACCGTCGGAACCGTCGACGAGGAGTTCAGGTTGGAGGCGACGGTGATCAAGCTGGTGCTTTTCGGCGCCAGGTTCGACGAATCGACACGCAGGTTGCTCAACACGCCCGTGGCGACATTGCCCTGACCGTCAACGCTGTAGCCCTGCAGATTGTTGCCCGCTTCGTTGACGATGTAGCCAGCGGAGTCAGTGTGAAATGCACCGGCACGGGTATAGAGCTGCTCGCCGTTGTTGCTCAGCTTGAAGAAGCCGTTGCCGTTGATCGCCAGGTCCAGGCTGCGGCCGGTACCGGTGTTCAGCGTGCCTTGGGTGAACTGCTGCGAAACCGCGGCGGTGGTGACGCCGCTGCCGGTGTTGGTGCCGCCAGAGGTGCCGCGAATCGATTGGGCGTACTGGTCAGCAAATTCCGCACGGGAAGATTTGAAACCGGTGGTCGCGACGTTGGCAATGTTGTTGCCGGTGACGTCGAGACTTTTGTTTGCGGCGTAGAGCCCACTAAGACCAACATTGAAAGACATGATTAACTCCTGCGCCGTCTAGTCGGCTCTAAATTCCGATTTGCTTGATTTTTGCCAGTGCCACCTGGGTGCCGCCGGCCAGGTTCAACGTCATGTCAGAGCCCGTTGTGCCCATGGTCACGCTGTTGACTGTCGCCGGCAGATAGGTGCTCAACGTAGTGGCGGTGCCGTTGAGGCTGCCGTTGGCGACGAAGCTGTAATTGCCCGCTGCCAGCGCTGTGCCGCTGTCATCTTTGCCATCCCAGCTAAAGGATGTAGTGCCGGCCGCCTGAGTACCCAGGTCGATGGTGCGCACGACGTTGGTACCGGTGCTGTCGTAGATCTTCACCGTGGTGTCGGTGCTGGACGATGGCAGCACCACCGATCCGGTCATGGCCTTGCTGGTGTCAACGTAGGTGGAACCTGCGTCCACGGTCACCGAGCGGCCGACCAGCGAGGAAGCCTGCAACGCCTGGGACGACTGATACATGGTGCTGATCGAGTCGACCGAGGTGCTCAGGTTCTGCATGGTTTCCAGGCTGCTGAACTGAGCCAGCTGCGCCACGAACTCGCTGTTGTCCTGAGGATCGAGCGGGTTCTGATTCTGCATTTGCGTGACCAGCAACTGCAGGAATGAATCCTTGCCCAGGGAACTTGAGCCGGTGAGGCTGCTGGTGCTGGATTTGGTGCTGGTGCCTGTGGTTCCGGAGGTCGTGCTTTGCAGCCCTTTGAGGAACGTCGAGGTAGCGTCTGTGCTTGAGACCGTCATGGATTTCGCCCTTTATCACTGACCGAGGGTCAGGACCTTCTGCATCATTGTTTTCGCGGTGTTCATGATTTCCGCATTGGTCTGGAACGAACGGCTGGCCGAGATCATGTCGGCCATCTCGTTGACGACGTTGACGTTCGGGTAATACACGTAGCCGTTCTTGTCCGCTGACGGGTGATTTGGCTCGTAACGTGCCTCCAGGTTGGAAGCGTCTTCGACGATGCCGGAAACCTGCACGCCGGTGCCGGCCTGACCCTGGTCTTCGAACAGCGATGCGCTGCCGCCGGACTCCTGACCCTGGAAGACGGTGGCGAACACCGGATGCCGGGCGCGATAGGTCTTGTCCAGGCTGGAGGACACGGTTTCGGCGTTGGCGATGTTGCTGGCCACGGTGTTGAGGCGGGTGTTCTGGGCACTCATGCCGCTACCGGCAATATTGAAAACACTGGACAGGGACATGGATTACTCTCCGCGCAGGGCTGCAACCAGCCCTTTGAATTTGCTGTTGAGCAAGGTGAAGCTGGCCTGAAAACCGATGGCGTTTTCGGCGTAGTTGGCGTTTTCGACTTGGGAGTCGACGGTGTTCTGGTCCAGCGACGGCTGCGACGGGGTGCGGTAGAGCAGGCTGGCTTCGCCATCGCTCATGCCTTCGGCTTCGATGTGACGGTTGTTGGTCATGTCGAGGGCGAAGTGGCCGTTTTTGCTTTTGTCGCTTTCGGCGGCCAGGACTTTGGAGAAGTCCAGGTCACGCGCCTTGTAGTTGGGGGTGTCGGCGTTGGTGATGTTGTTGGCCAGCACTTCGGCACGCTGAGCGCGGAAGTTGAGTGCTTTTTCGTGGATGCCGAGGGCGTTTTCAAAACTGATGCTCATGTCGGGACCTTTGAGGGCTGACCAGATGTACGTGCAGGAGTTATAGCAAGGTGCGTGCCACTTGCTGGAAGTGCCGTTTTACGAGGGCTGCAGGGGTGTTGGTGCAGGGGGATGACAGAAAAGCGGCAAGGGATTTCCGCTCGATGGGCGGAAAGCGGCAAGGCAGGTGCCGTTTTTTTGCCGTATTACGCGTCAGCATCAGCCTCAGCTTGGAAGATCCAGATCAACAGCGTCTGCCTGGGGGGCAGACCGTTTCGCCTTCGGCGAGTTACTTTTAAAAAGCACTAGATGTAACCAAAAGTGCCTGCTCTCGGTTGGGTCCCTCCTCCGTCGGGATTCCCTCACTCCGACGATGCTCCGTGGGCCCGCGCCGAACGGACATCCATGTCCTGACGGCGCTCTCGCCGCATCCATGCGGCTCGACCCACTCCACATCGTCTGCGTTCGGCCTGCACCCAAGTCGCGATTTTCGTCGTCTGGGCTGGCTGTGCATGAAGATCAAGAGCAGATCAAAGGCTTCCCGGCTAAAGCCGGTCCCACTGAGGACGCGCTGCTTCAACGATCTTTGATCGGTCATCGTCGCGCCTGACAGAACGCATTTTTTCTGTAGGAGCCGGCTTGCTGGCGAACGCGGTGGGTCAGGTATGCATGTATCGACTGACACATTGCATTCGCCAGCAAGCCGGCTCCTACAGTGAAATCGCGCTCACCCAGCGGGACCGGCTCTGACAGTAGGACCGGCTTTAGCCGGGAAGCCCTTGATCTGCTTTAGATGTGCTTCAGATCAGCTTTTGATCTGCTTTAAAGCGCTTTTGATTTTCATACACAAAAGGCTCAGTCACCGCCAATCGCGACTTGGGTGCAGGCTGAACGTAGGTCTCGCGCAGTGGGCCGAGCCGCATGGATGCGGCGAGAGCGCCGTCAGGGCATGGATGCCCGTTCGGCGCGGGCCCACGGAGCGAGACCGGAGTGAGGGTACTCCGACGAAGGAGGAGCCCAACCAGGAGCAGGCACCCTTGGTTACTTGGGGATGGTGCGACTTTCGACTTTTCCAAGTAACTCGCCGAAGGCGAAATGTCTGCCATTAGGCAGACCAAACTCAGCGCCAATACAATCAACCCGCTGCCAAAAATCCAAGCGCCAACACAAAACAAAAACCCGCCTAAGCGGGTTCTAAAACAAAACCGGAGCCAATCACTTGGCCTGATAAATAATCCCGGGACTGCACTGCACCATCTGATAATGATCCGGTAACCCGTTCAACGCCTCCGACGCCCCAAGGAACAAATACCCCCCAGGCTTCAACGTCGAATGAATACGCAACAAAATATCCTTCTTCACCTCCGCCGAAAAATAAATCAGCACATTGCGACAGAACACGATATCGAACTTGCCCAACGCCGCATAACTGTCCAACAGATTGAACGAACGGAACTCCACACGGCTCTTGATCGGCGCCTTCACCGTCCAGCGCCCTGGCGTCTTCTGATCGAAGAAACGCTGCAGACGATCCGGCGACAGACCCCGGCCGATGGCCAGACTGTCGTACTCACCCGTCTTGCAATTGTTCAACATCAAACCCGACAAATCCGTCGCCACAATCTGCGCCCCGGACTTCAACTGCCCCGGGTTACTGCGCTCGAACTCATCGATTGTCATCGACAGCGAATACGGTTCCTGACCTGACGAACACGCCGCCGACCAGATGCGCAAACGCTGGTTAGGGCTGGCCTTGATCGCCTCGGGCAACACCTTGTTCTTCATCACCTCGAAGGGATACGTGTCGCGAAACCATAACGTTTCGTTGGTGGTCATCGCATCGACCACCTGCTCGCGCAAACCACTGCGCGGCTGGGTCTGGATACGCTGAATCAGCTCACCCAACGACTTGATGGACTGTTGTTCCATCAACTTGTTGAGGCGGCTGGAGACCAGATACTGCTTATTTTCACCCAGCAAAATGCCACAGGCTTTTTCCAGGAATACCCGGAACTGATCAAAATCCAAATTACCTGTAGACATGCCGCCTCTCAAATCATGTGAACAGCAAGGAGGAAAACCCCTCCTCAGCTGATATCTGCCGCCTTGATACGATCTACTACCCTCGCCGCCAGATCGTCCGGCCGGAACTTGGCCAGGAAATCATCAGCGCCGACCTTCTTGACCATCGCCTGGTTGAACACGCCGGACAACGACGTGTGCAACACAATGTGCAACTTCTGCATGCGCGGGTCGCTGCGAATCTCCGCAGTGAGGGTATAGCCATCCATCTCCGGCATTTCAATGTCGGAAATCATCATCAGGAATTCTTCTTCCGGCTTCTTGCCTTCATCCACCAGTTTGCGCAGGAAATCCAGTGCCTGACGACCGTCATTCAACGCCGTGACTTCCACGCCGACGGTTTGCAGGCAACGCGTCACCTGTTTGCGCGCCACCGAGGAATCATCGACCGTCAGCACACGCAACGACAGCGCCTTGTGCTGCACCTCCGCCGTGACCACGCCGACCGAGATGTTCTCGGAGACCGGCGCCACCTCGGCGAGGATCTTCTCGACGTCGATGATCTCCACCAACTGGTTGTCCAGACGCGTCACTGCCGTCAGGTAGTGGTCGCGACCCGTGCCCTTGGGTGGCGGATGAATGTCTTCCCAGTTCATGTTGACGATGCGTTCCACCGCATGCACCAGGAAGCCCTGAATCTTGGTGTTGTATTCCGTGATGATCACGAATGAATTGGTAATGTCAGCCAGCGGCTTGCCACCGGTCGCCAACGCCAGATCGAGGATCGGGATGGTCCCGCCACGAATACTTGCCACACCGCGCACAATCGGACTGGATTTGGGCATGTGGGTAAGTTTCGGGCATTGAAGCACCTCTTTTACCTTGAACACGTTGATCCCATACAACTGCTTGCCGTCCAACCGGAACAGCAACAGTTCAAGGCGGTTCTGCCCGACCAGTTGAGTGCGCTGGTTTACTGAATCCATCACACCAGCCATGCACCACTCCTCCCAAAACGACCAATTGCGCTACCGGATCGGTAAGCGGCACGGCCCTTGCTATTTACACATCATGAACACACAAACGACAGTATCCCGACGCCCCGCACCCGCAACCCGCAGCTTTTTCTGCGTGGTGGTCGCGCTGTGTCTGTTGTGTGCCGCCAGCCTGAGCCGCGCGGACAACATGACCCTGCCTGAAACACTTATCGGCGTGACCCAGGGCTTTCTTGAATTCACAGTTGAAGACTACATGGCGACCAACCAAACCGCCGGCCGTTACGAGATCGAGGTCAAGCAACTGGATCCGCGCATGCGCATGCCGCTGTGCGACAAGGATTTGACAGCCTCACTGGAAAGCCCGGCCCAGCCCATCGGCCGCGTCACCGTAAAGATACGCTGCGAAGGCACGTCCCCGTGGACGGTGTTTGTGCCGGCCCAGGTCCATCTTTACCGCAATGTGGTCACGGGCGTGCGACCCATGAAGCGTGACGCGATCGTGACTGAAAACGACGTGGCACTGCGCGAACGTGACGTGAGCCTGCTGGGGCAAGGCTTCCTGGATTCACTCGATCAGGCAGTCGGGCAGAAAGTCGTCCGACCAACGGTCATCGACCAGATTCTGACGCCCGTCCACCTCGATCAACCGCAAATGGTTCACAAGGGCGATCAAGTGGTGATCAGTGCACGCAGCGGTTCGATGAGCGTGCGGATGCCGGGCGAAGCACTCTCCGACGGCGGTTTCAACGAGCAAATACGGGTGAAGAACCTCAACTCCCAACGGGTGATCAAGGCCAACATCGTTGCGCCCGGGCAAGTTGAGGTCGCTATGTAACTGACATGTGAAGGTAAGACCTCTGGCGCTGCGCTTGCGCTTTTCCTACACTCGGAACCCCAGTGCTCCGTGCGAAGTCCATTCGAGACTGTTTTCGCACGGGCCCTAAAGTTATTCCGGGTCTGGCCGAAACCAAGGCAAGCGTCCTAGAACCCAGAGGTTTTTCAATCATGGTCATCGACTTCAATCGTTTGAACAGCTCCACTACCGTTGGCGGTACAACACGTACGGCCAGCACCAAGGAAGCCGGCAAAACCGAAGCTACGGCAGCGGTCAGCGGCACCTCGAGCGTGCCCGGTAGCGGTGAGGCAGTACATTTGAGCAGCGAAGCTCAACAGTTGCAGAAGATCAGTGATTCGTTGCGTGATCAGCCCGCAGTCAACAGCGCCCGTGTGGCTGAGTTGAAGCAGGCCATCGCCGACGGCAGCTATAAGGTCGACAGCAATCGTGTTGCAAGCAAACTGCTTAACTTCGAAGCCCAGCGCTAGCCCCAGGTCTGCGCAGGGGCTTCTGGACGCTTAAACACCAGGGCATGCGATGCAAGACACTACATTGCTTCAACTGATCACGGACGACATTGCGCCAACCCGGCATCTGCTGGACATCCTGAAGGCCGAGTCAGTGGCGCTTCACGGGCGCAATATGGTCGAGATGGAACACATCCTGGCGCAGAAACAGGCGCTGGTGATCGTGCTCGAGCAGCATGGACGCCGACGTACCCAGCTGATGACCAGCCTGGGTCTGCCCGCCAATCGTGCGGGACTCGAAGAAGTGGCGAAACATTCGTCAGTGGGTGAAGCCTTGTTGAACGCAGGCGATGAACTCAGTGCACTGATGAGTGAATGCCAGGCGGCCAATGAACAGAACGGCAGCCTCATCCAGCTCCAGCAACTCACCACGGCACAGCAGTTGAGAATTCTCAACGGCGGCGATACCCCGACGCTGTATGACAGCCGCGGTTCGACGTCGGGCAAGGCCAGGCCACGTCCGCTCAGCCAGGCGTAAGTTCTTGTATCAAGGTGCGCAACGTGGTGGCAATATGCCGCACGCTGCACGCTGCCGTTATTTGCCTGGAGATGGATAGACCGTGAATGCCTCAAGCGCGGAAGATGTTCCGCAGCCCCCGAAGGTACTGACCACCCCGTTGGAAATCGCCGCCAATCTGCGGCTGCTGATGGAAAGTCATGACCCGTTGATCATCACGTTTCACGAACGCAGCCAGCGGTTTCAGAGCTACGTGATCGACGTCAACCGCGACACCAACGAAATGATCTTCGACGAGATGATCCCCCGAGACGGTGAGCGTTTCCTTGCCAGCGGTGAACCCTTCCGGGTCGAAGGCTTTCACGACGGCGTGCGCATCGCGTGGGAAAGCAAAGCCCAAATGACGGTGATCGAAGAGCCGCGCAGCTATCGCGGCCCTCTGCCCCAGGAAGTCGTCTATCACCAGCGCCGCAACGCGTTTCGCGCGGCGCTGAAGCTGGCGTCCCTGATTGATGTCGAGATCGGCGGCGACCGGCTCAAATTCCCGTTGCGCGGCAAATTGCTGGATGTCTCCGCCACTGGCTGCAAGCTGCGCTTCGAGGGCGATATCTCCGAGCGCATGCAACTGGGTCAGGTCTATGAGCGATTCATCGCCTCCCTGCCCTTCGGCAACATGACCACGCCGGTGGAACTGCGCTATCTGCACTTCGAAGAAAGGATCAACACCACGTTCGCCGGTGTGCGCTTCCACAACATGAGTGGATTGGTGCAGCGTCAGGTCGAGCGTTTTGTCTATCAACTGCAGCGCGAAGCGCGACGCTTCGACAAAGACGACGATTTCTGATCGTTGGTGGTGACCGGCCGGCGCGCTTCGGGGCGTGCTGGCCGGTTGCCGACATCCGCTGCCATCGCCTCCCCCCATAACGCGCCCATCAAATAGGCGCCCTGATCCAGTCCCGCAACGCCTCCCGCCCCGCTCCAACCCCCTCCAAACCAAGCCTGTTCGATCAAAATGCGAACCTCATCACGCCCGCGTGTAGGACTCTTCACCGCGCCAGTGTGGGATGCGTCTTGAAATAACCTGTACCACTTTCAAGCCCCTGACCCTGTGTTAATTTCGCCGCTCAAACGCAGCAGAGCATGGACGCTCGCCGCGGCCACATCTCAGGGAAGTTTCGTCATGCGCCCCATCATCGTTCTCAACGACCCCACCCTCAAAGGCGGTCGAGTCATCCAAGGCTCGCCCTCCACCTTCCTGCACGGTCTCGAAGTCGCCCGCCACGGCGACGGCGTGCTCTGCTTTCACGGCCCCTGTGCCATCGCCGAAGGGGATGAAACCTGCCTCGTCGATGACCGGCCCATTGCCCGCGAGGGGGACCGCCTTCTGTGCGGCGACACCCTGGTGGCGACCCACGATGACTGCTGCATTCTGTAGGGGTCGTCATGAACAATTCCTTTTTGAACCGGCTGCTCGGCAAACCTGCGCCGCTGCCACCCCCTGCCGTCCCGCGACAGTACGTGGCGCCACCGCGTTGCATGTACGACCGGATTTCAGAAAAGCGCCTGGCACAAGAAGCCGCCCAGCGCCTGCTGGACCGGGCCAAACCCCGAGGTAATTTCTGCCCGCAAAGCGTCAGCGTCGAGGACGTCTGGCTCCGATTGCCCGGGCATTCCCTGGATCAGCGGTTACCTGTCCAGGACATCCCCAGGCACGCAAACGCGCTGAGCCACGATTCAAGGCTGATGGCTGCCGATGGCTCGCGCCGACTGTTGCGGCGGATCGAGATCGACGCGATCCCCCTGCCGTCGATCGAGCCACTCACCCGTGCCATCGAACTGTTGCGGGCGACGCTGACCCAGTGCCCGCTGTTCGACCGAGTCGCGGACTGGACGCAGGTTGAAGTGCATCTGTTCCCGCCGTCCCATGTCGATCCGCTGGTCTGGTTCGAGACCGTGGTGAGTGTGTGGCCCCAGGCGTGGCTGCCCGGCGGCGGTTTCCGTATCGCCGGCCAGGCGCCGGGGCCGTGGCTTGCCGAATTGCTGTCCAGCAACCTGAGCATGCCCGACCATCTGTGCCTGAGCATCGACAGCTGGGCCACTCTGCCGGCCAACGCACACGCTGCGGATCCGGCGCCCTTGGGTGAGGTGGCATCCCTCGTTTCACTCAAGCGGGACGCGCGAACCGATACCCCGAATACCGCCCCCGAGCAGACCTTCAATCAGCAGGTTCAGGCCCCGTCGCTGTGCGGCCAGGTCGGGACCGTTGCTGCCGAATGGACGCGGACGGCCCTCGGCTGCCTGGCGGCCCGCGCCGCCTCCGGCCACGCCCGATGGGTGCTGGAACTCACCGACAGCGGCTCAAGCAGCGGATCGATCATCGCTGCCCCCACGCTGTGCCCACTGCCCCGACAGGAAGTCCGACATGACCTTCGCACCCCCCTCCCCCTTCAACTTTGCCGGTATCCGCCAGGAAGGACGCCTGCTCGAACTCAAGACGCCACTGACCGAGCCACTGCTGGCCGTGCGCGTCCATGGCGTCGAACGGCTCGGCCGAATCCCGCGTTACTGCGTGGATGTCGTCAGCGAGTCGACACGCATCGATCCCCACCAGTTGATCGGCGAGCCGGTTCGCCTCGCCATCAAGCGGGCCGACGGCAGCCACAGCTACAAGCACGGTCTGGTGAGCAGCGCGCGCTACCTCGGCAGCGACGGCAGTCTGCAGGACTGGCAGCTTGAATTCGCGCCGTGGTTCAGCCTGCTGGAATACCGTCAGGACTGCCGCATCTGGCAAGACATGACGTTGATCGACATCTTCACCGAGGTATTCCGGGGGCATCCCCAGGCGCAGGGCCGTTACGAATTCAATTTGCGCCGCGCGAATGCGCCGCTGTCCTACGTCACCCAGTTCAACGAGAGCGACGCCCACTTCGTGCAGCGCTGGTGCGAGCACGCGGGCATTTATTGGTACGTCGTTCATGAGGCTGACCAGCACAGGATCGTCTTCGTCGACAGCGTCCTTGACCTGCCGGCGCTGGAGCCGCAAGCGCTGCCTTTTCACACCCAGACGGCCGCGCTGGATCACGACAGCATCGTGGAGTGGAGTCAGGCCGACACGCTGCTCAATGGCCACGCTCTGTGGAGCAGCAACAATTACCGGGCGCACCGCCAGCCGCTGTCTGTCCGCTCCATGGGCCTTAATCCACCTGGGGCGGCGAAGACGCTGGAACGCTACGAATACCGAGGCCAATACGCGTGGCACAGCGAGGACGACGGCAACTGGCAGACACGGGTGCAGATCGAGCAGGTGGAGTCCGCAGCGCGGCGCATCACCGGCCATGGCGGCGTCCGGCATATGCTGCCGGGCCACACATTCGAGCTGCGCGGGCATCCGTTGTACGACGATGGCCCGCGCGACCGCCGGGCGTTCATGCTGATCGCTGTCGAGTTCTTCGCGCAAAGCAACCTGCCCGTTGCACTCACCCGTCGCGAGCGGCCCGGCAGCCTGCAATCGCAGCTCAAAGGTCTCGGCGCCGACAAACCGTCCGAGAAAGGCGAAGGCTTCTATTGCAACTCGTTCGAGGCTCAACGCCGGGACGTCCCGTACCGCAGCGCCTTCGAACACCAAAAGCCTGCCAATCCCGGGCCGCAGACCGCCGTGGTCGTGGCGCCCAACGGCGGGCCTGTGCACACCGACGCGCTGAATCGGGTGTGCGTGCGCTTTCACTGGGACCGCCTCAGATCGCCGGAAAAAGCGCCCAGTTGCTGGCTGCGCATGCTGCAAAACAGCAGCGGCGCCGGTTGGGGCAGTGTCTATGTGCCACGCGCGGGCGAAGAAGTGGTGGTCACCTTTCTCGACAACAACATCGACCGCCCGCTGATCCTCGGCCAGGTCTACGGCGGCGACAAACCGGCGTGGCATTCCACGGGCCGGATGAGCGGCTACAGAAGCCAGGAAATCGACGGGCTCGGTTACAACCAGTGGGTCATGGACGACACCACGGCGCAATTGCGCACGCAAATCCACAGCAGCCACGGCCACAGCCAACTGAACCTCGGCTGTTTGGTGGATCAACAGGGCAATGACCGCGGCGCGTGGCGCGGTGACGGTTTTGAACTGCGCACAGAAGCCTCCGGCGCCATTCGCGCACCACAGGGCCTTTACCTCAGCACGTGGCGCCGCACCAAGGCACAAAGCGGGCATCTGGACAGCAGCGAAGCCGGCCAGCAGTTGAGCGACGCGTTGCAGCGCATGACGGCGCTGTCCGACCAGGCCGGTCAGCACAATGCCCTGTCGCTGGACGAAGGCGTCGACAACCTGAACCGCCTGCATCAGGCCGCCACGCATTCCCACCGCCAGGGCAATGCGACGTCGCAGGGCTATGACGCACCGCTGATCGTCGCCTCGGCCCCCGCCGACATCGCCGCTGTCACGCCAGAGAACATCCAGCTGCACAGCGGCCGCCACACCAGCCTCTCCAGCGGTGAAGACATCAACTTCGCCAGTGCACGCTCGCTGCTGGTCAGTGTGGGTCGCAGCATCAGCCTGTTTGCCCGCGGCGCCGGGGCGAAGCTGTTCGCCGCGAAGGGCAAGGTGGAGATTCAGGCCCAGGACGACGCCATCGAGCTGACCGCCAAGGACAGCGTGCGCATCACGTCCACCGCGCGAACCATCGAGATCGCTGCACAGGAAGAAATTCTGCTGACCTGCGGCGGCGCCTACATCCGCCTCAAGAGCGGCGATATCCAGATTCACGCGCCCGGCACCATCGACATCAAGGCGGCGAAGAAAAACATCGGCGGCGCCAGCCGGATGGACCGCGAACAGACGCCGTGGCCGCAAAGCACGGCGGGCCAAACGCTGACCCTGCTGGCCGGACAAAGCAGCGCCGCCAGTCATCAGCCGTGGACCGGCATGCCTTACACGGTGTTCGCCGACGGGGTTGAGATTGAAAAGGGCGTGATGTCGAGCGATGGGAAAATCAGCGTCGAGCACCGCGTATCGCGCTCGCGCTACCGCGTCGAACTGGCCAACGGCGCCAGCTACGACATCCCGGTCAGCGGCGACTACCTCGGCGATCAGGACAACGGCGCCCGCGCGAACCGCGGCCTGCACCGCCACCAACACAGCCTGACGCCCGGTTCGGGCGCCGCACCCAGTCAGTATCGCGAAGACTACGACCGCCTCAACGACCCGGACACGGAAGCCTGAAGATGAACACACCCAGCATCACCTGCCCCATCGCCACGAGCCAGACCTCATCAGCCGTCATGAATCAGCGCTGGATGGTCGAGTGCAGCGAGTATTCGCCCAAGCCTGCGACCTTCGAGCCGCTGGTCAATGGCGAGCGAGCGTTTGGCGCGGTTCACGACGCGATCATGGCGGCAAAACATTCGGTCGAGATCATCTGCTGGGGGTTTCAGCCTTCGATGCATTTCAAGCGCGGCGGTGATCAGGCTCTGTGCATCGGCGAACTGCTGGTCAATAAAGCCTCCCTCGGTGTGAAGGTGCGCGTGCTGTGCTGGTCCGACAGCGCGCACCTCACTGCGATGTTCGCGGAGAACATGACACCAGGCCGGAACCTGGCCTCTTTTGTATCACCCGCCGGCGACTGGCGCTCCACGTGGCAGCAGGCGTATGACTGGGAATGGTACCGCCGCGCTTCAACGCCTGACACCGGCGCCACTTCGCTGGTGGAAAGGGTGTTCCCCGGACTGAAGGGCTTCCGATTAACCACGTTAATGGCACAAGAACTGTTCAAGGCGGGCGCGCGGCCATTCGAAAACATCGAGTTTACGGTCCGCGACCTGGGGCTGGCCGACCGAGCCGAGATTGCCTATCAAATATGGACGCGCTCCCGGGAGCAAGGCGCGACAGAACTTGAGGCCGCCGGCAAGGCGGCGGCGATGTCGGTGATCCCCACTCATCACCAGAAAATGGTGCTGGTGGACTACGAACACGCTGATCGCGCAGTCGGCTTCGTCATGGGCCACAACATGCTCGACCCCTATTGGGACCGCGACGACCACGCCCATGCTCATGCCAATGATGTGTCCGGCCGCAACGGTCTTACGCCGAGGCAGGACATATCCAGCCGTGTCACCGGCCCGGTGCTCCAGGACCTGAACGCCAACTTCACCCAGGCCTGGCTGAAGGCGACCGGCATTGACCTGCAGACCGCCCGCGAGCCCCTCGCCGCCCACCTGAAACCGCGCAAAGGCTTCGGGCCGCCGATGATGGCGCAAGTGCTGCGCACCCAGACCGAGGCAGGGAAACGCGATATCCGGACGATGTACCTGCAAGCGGTCAAGAACGCGACCCAGTTCATCTACATCGAGAACCAGTATTTCCGATGGAAGCCGTTTGCCGACGCGGTGGTCGACATCGCCCGGCGCCATGCCGAAGGCGGCCGCGATCCTGGCGAACACGGCTACCTACATTTGTTCGTCGTCACCAACTCCTCCGACGAAGGCATGGCAGACGGCGCACTTGGGACTTTTCGCATGCTCCGGCAGTTGGGCCGCAGTGAAGTCATGCCTTCTGTAGCGCGTCTCGAACACGATGATTACTGGCAAGCGAAGCTCGATGCGCTGCACGAGGAGTACATTGCCGCGCAAGTCAAACTGGCCGCCTACTACAACCGTGTGGACGCGATGGGCAAGCTCGATGGACCCATCGAACGGTTGGAAATCGAACGAGATGAACTGGCCAGACAGTACGCAGAACTAAAAAGGCAGCTCAAGAGCGAGAAAAGCGCCCCCATCACCCCGATTGATGTGCCTGGTTTAAAAGTCCACATCTGCACTCTAGTTGCACCAGACTCCCCGCCCGATAACTGGCTGGAAGTGTATATCCATAGCAAGTTGATGATTATTGATGACGTGTTTACCACGTTGGGCTCGGCGAATATTAACGAGCGGAGTATGAGCTCGGACAGTGAGTTGAATATATGTGTCGAAGATCCGGCGGTGGCGCGGCCGTTGAGGAGGCAGTTGTGGGGGTTGCATACGGGGGAGGAAACACCCGAAGACATTAAAGAAGCATTTAAAGTATGGACTAAGAAGATCAAAGAAAATAAGCGAAGACGAATTCAGCAGGACGTGCCCATGCTCCTACGACCTAAACAATCACTTGTTGAGTTCCTACGAACCAGCCCAAGTCGTAAAAATGTTGATTAACTATATTGGCAATACAGTTTCGGCTGTAGCATTGATTCTGATCTTGAGCAGTTGTGACTATGGGGACAAACCTGTGACAGACTTCATTCCTGAGAAAGCCGATTACGATGTAGCATTCAAGCGCCTAGAATTTCAGTGTATTCATGAACGTGACCATCTACCAGCACTGCATCCGGATGCAGATGAGCTTTATAAGTACGGATTACACTTAGCTCAAGTAACAGGCCCTAAAGACTTTGATAAACTCGCGCGTTACTACCGCATTGCTGCTGCTTTCGACCATTATCTAGCAGCTAGAAACTTACAGGCACTGCTATCACAAGGCATGACTAGCGCCAAACATCCAGCGCATGAAACGATAAATCTGACGGAGCACTTCATGAACCAAGGAGTTCCGGGAGCTTATTACGATATGGGGCACTATCTCGAACTCGGATATGGCGTCAGGCAGGATGCTGATGCGGCCCGATACTATTTCAGGCGTGCCGCCGACATGGGCAATCCTGAAGCACAATACTACGTGGCTGATTCGTTGAGCCGAATCCGTGGCGCAGGACAGGTCGCCCTAACCATGCTTCGCTGCGCTATGGATCAAGGACATACTGAAGCAGCGTTGGAGTACGCCATCGAGAAGGAAACCAGAGAGGAATATGAGAAAGCTGCACAAGCTTACCAAACTGCGATAAAAGCCGGAGACCCTGTAAGTCCGATGATTCTCAGGAAAGCTTTTATAGGTGGGCAGTCTAAAGACAACTCCGACTATCTTGCACAGCCCAAAGATATCGAACGGTCCCGAAGATACGGGCTCGTCGAAGTTTTCTTGGATAGATACGAACACCTCGGCGCAAAAGTCCCCGACATCGACCAAATCGTACCCCTCCCACCCGCCAAACTCCCTGAGTGGGACGAAACCTTCGAGTGGAAGCGCAAGCGCGACGCCGCCGTGCCTCCATCGCCACCCAGCGACGAATTGATCGCGCGGATGTGCGAGGAGAAAGGGCTTGATCCCTCTACCGGCTGGCCGTTGAGTGGGTTGAAGTAATGCCCCTTTTGATGCGTGAGCACTTGAGCTGAAGAGAAACTCTAAGGACTGGTATGAATTACTACCCATCGGCGGCGCTAACACTAGCGCTGTTTCTAAAAGGTTGTGACGCGGACGATAACAACACAGCGAAATTCGTTCCTGAGAAAGCCGATTACGACGCCACATTCAAAAACCTGGAGTTCAAGTGCGTATATGAATCAGAAAAACTGCCACCTCTCGATGCTGACGCAGAACTTTTGTATCGATATGCACTGCACCTGACCCAGGTAAGAGGCCCGAGAGACTTTGATCAGGCGGCACGTTACTACCGAATTGCCGCGGCGCATGGACACTATCGTGCGGCCACGAATTTGCAAGTCTTACTATCGCAGGGCATGACGGCGGCCAAGCGTCCGGCGCGGGAAACGCTCAATCTAGTAGAGGACTTGATTGCTCGGGACATCCCTGGAGCGTACTACGATATGGGCCACTATCTTGAACTTGGATACGGGGTCAAACAGGACGGTAAAGCTGCTCGTTATTATTTTCGACGAGCAGCAGAGATGGGCAATCCTGACGCACAATATTACGTCGCCGACATGCTCGCCCGAATCGGCCAAGGCGGACTTGCAGCGGAATTTATGATGCGTTGCGCCATGGAGCAAGGCCACACAAAAGCGGCTAGGCGCTATAGCATCTCGAGTAAAGCCCAACAAAGGTTTTTAGAAGCGCTGCAAGGATTTCAAAGCGCAGTGAAAGCGGGGGACTCGGTTACTGCAATGACGTTGAAGCATGCTTTTGACGGTCCTAGACCAGAACAAATACTGCACTACTTAGCTCAGGATAAAGATGTTGAAAGATCGAGGAGGTACGGACTCATCGAAGACTTCCTAGACAGATACGAACACCTCGGCGCCAAAGTCCCCGACATCGACCAGATCATCCCCCTCCCCCCCGCCAAACTCCCCGAGTGGGACGAAACATTCGAATGGAAGCGCAAGCGCGACGCCGCCGTGCCTCCTTCCCCCCCCAGCGAAGAGCTGGTCGCGCGGATGTGTGAGGAGAAGGGACTTGATCCCGCCACAGGATGGCCGTTGGGTGGGTTGAAGTAATGCCCCTCAACGCCATCACCTGCCCCATCGCCACCCGCCAGACCTCATCGGCCGTCATGAACCAGCGCTGGATGGTCGAGTGCAGCGAGTATTCGCCAAAGCCTGCGACCTTCGAGCCGCTGGTCAATGGCGAGCGCGCGTTTGGCGCGGTTCACGACGCGATCATGGCGGCAAAACATTCGGTGGAGATCATCTGCTGGGGGTTTCAGCCTTCGATGCATTTCAAGCGCGGCGGTGGTCAGGCGCAGTGCATCGGCGAATTGCTGGTCAATAAAGCCTCCCTCGGTGTGAAGGTGCGGGTGCTGTGCTGGTCCGACAGCGCGCACCTCACTGCGATGTTCGCGGAGAACATGACACCAGGACGCAACGTGGCCTCTATTGCATCGCACGCCGGCGACTGGCGCTCCACGTGGCAGCAAGCGTATGACTGGGAATGGTACCGCCGCGCTTCAACACCTGACACCGGCGCCAGTTCGCTGGTGGAGAGGGTGTTCCCCGGACTGAAGGGCTTCCGATGGATCACGTTGCAGGCACAAGAACTGTTCAAGGCGGGCGCGCGGCCTTTCGAAAACATCGAGTTTGCGGTCCGAGACCTGGGGCTGGCCGACCGAGCCGAGATTGCCTATCAAATATGGACGCGCTCCCGGGAGCAAGGCGCGACAGAACTTGAGGCCGCCGGCAAAGCGGCGGCGATGTCGGTGATCCCCACTCATCACCAGAAAATGGTGCTGGTCGACTACGAACACGCTGACCGGGCAGTCGGCTTCGTCATGGGCCACAACATGCTCGACCCTTATTGGGACCGCGACGACCACGCCCATGCTCGTGCTGATGACGTGTACGGGCGCAACGGTTTTACGCCGAGGCAGGACATATCCAGCCGCGTGACCGGCCCGGTCCTGCAAGACCTGAATGCCAACTTCACCCAGGCGTGGCTGAAGGCGACCGGCATTGACCTGCAGACCGCCCGCGAGCCCCTCGCCGCACACCTGAAACCGCGCAAAGGCTTCGGGCCGCCGATGATGGCGCAAGTGCTGCGCACCCAGACCGAGGCTGGGAAACGCGACATCCGGACGATGTACCTGCAAGCGGTCAAGAACGCGACCCAGTTCATCTACATCGAGAACCAGTATTTCCGTTGGAAGCCGTTCGCCGACGCCGTTGTCGACATCGCGCGGCGCCATGCCGAAGGCGGCCGCGACCCCGGCGAACACGGCTACCTGCATTTGTTCGTCGTCACCAACTCCTCCGACGAAGGCATGGCTGACGGCGCACTTGGCACGTTTCGCATGCTTCGTCAGTTGGGCCGCAGTGAAGTCATGCCCTCTGTGGCGCGTTTGGAACACGATGATTACTGGCAAGCGAAGCTCGATGCGCTGCACGAGGAATACATTGCAGCGCAAGTCAAACTGGCCGCCTACTACAACCGTGTAGACGCGATGGGCAGGCTTGATGGACCCATCGAACGGTTGGAAATCGAACGCGATGAACTGGCCAGACAGTACGCAGAACTAAAAAGGCAGCTCAAGAGCGAGAAAAGCGCCCCCATCACCCCGATTGATGTGCCTGGTTTAAAAGTCCACATCTGCACACTTGTTGCACCGGACTCTCCGCCCGATAACTGGTTGGAAGTTTATATTCATAGCAAGTTAATGATCATTGACGACGTGTTTACCACGTTGGGCTCGGCGAATATTAATGAGCGGAGTATGAGTTCTGATAGTGAGTTGAATATATGCGTGGAAGATCCGGCAGTGGCGCGGCCGTTGAGGAGGCAGTTGTGGGGGTTGCATACGGGGAGCAACAGCTCGAGTGAGGACATATCAACGGAATATCAGAAATGGAGCGATGTGCTGACTGAAAACAGTGACCGTCGAGACCCGATGAGTCAAGCCAAACTACGGACACCGGCTTGTTCGCTCGTGGAATTTTTACGACTCAGCCCGAGCCGCAAAAATGTTGACTAAATGCAATTTTTATCGGAGATCATTGTTCGCACTTATTTTATCCTTAGCTGGTTGTGATTATGGAGACAAACCAATGACATCATTCGTTCCAGAAAAAGCAGATTGGGAAGCCGCGTTCAAACGATTAGAGTTTGAATGTATTCATGAAAAAGATCGTCTGCCTCCACTGGACCCAGATGCACATCGCCTATATCAATATGGATTACACCTATCCCAACTTTCCGGGCCAAAGGATTTCGATCAGACGGCGCGCTACTATCGGATCGCCGCCGCGCATGATCACTATCGTGCTGCGACAAACTTGCAAGCGCTGCTATCACAAGGCCTAACAAACGCCCCGCGCCCCGCGAAAGAGACTATTGATTTGGTAGAAGATTTGATTAACCGCGGCATCCCAGGAGCTTACTATGATATGGGTCACTATCTTGAACTCGGATATGGTGTCAGGCAGGATGCTGAAGCAGCTCGCTACTATTTCAGACGCGCGGCTGACTATGGAAATCCGGACGCTCAATATTACGTAGCTAATTTATTGGCGAAGACTGGTAAAGCTGGAGCCATCCCACTTGCGATGATGCGCTGCTCCATGGAACAGAGACATCGCGAGGCGGCGCTGAGATACGGCGTATCGAGAAAGAATGAAGGTCTATTCATTGAAGCTCTTGAAGCTTATCAATCAGCATCTAAATTCGGAAATCCCGCTGGAGCGCGCAGACTTAGAGAGGCATTTAACTACAGCAAGACAAGCAACGAAACCTATTACTTAGCAGCCGATATTGATAGCGAAAGATCACGACGATATAGCCTTATAACTAACTTTTTGAATAAATACGAACACCTCGGCGCTAAAGTTCCCGACATCGACCAGATTGTCCCCCTCCCCCCAGCCAAACTTCCCGAGTGGGACGAAACATTCGAATGGAAGCGCAAGCGCGACGCCGCCGTACCCCTATCCCCACCCAGCGAGGAGCTCATCGCGCGAATGTGCGAGGAAAAGGGGCTTGATCCCGCTACGGGTTGGCCACTGAGTGGGTTGAAGTAGCAACCGTCGTGCATGAGTATTTGAACTGGAGCAAATGTAAGGACTTATATGAATTACTACCGATCGGCGGCGCTAATACTCGCGCTCCTTCTAACTGGCTGCGACGCGAAAGATAACAACATCACGAAATCTGTTTCTAAAAAATCCGATTACGATGCCGTGTTCAAAAACTTGGAGTTCGAGTGTGTGCATGAATCAACAAAGCTGCCAGCTCTCGATGCTGATGCGGAAAGCTTGTATCGATATGGTTTGCACCTGACGCAAGCGGGACGCCTGAAAAACTTAGACCAAGCGGCGCGCTACTACCGAATTGCTGCGGCATTCGTTCACTACCGCGCCGCGACAAGACTGCAGGGGCTTCTATCTCAAGGACTGACCAGTTCGCCGCGACCGGAGAGAGAAACGATCAATCTTGTCGAGGAGCTTATGGCTAGTAATATACCCGGCGCCTATTACGACATGGGCCACTACCTGGAATCAGGATATGGGGTCAAACAGGATGTCGAAGCTGCTCGATATTATTTTCGTCGTGCTGCGGACCTTGGCAATCCGGAGGGTTTGTATTACGCCGGGGAATCTTTGGTACGGATAAAGGAAGCAAGCGGAATCGCATTTTTGATGATTCGTTGCGCCACGGAACAAGGACATACTGCAGCGTCGTTCCGCTACGCCACTGTTCGGCAGGTCCAAGAAGATTTTGGGGAAGCGATCCGGGGTTATCAAACCGCGATCAGAGCAGGAGACTCATCGGCCGCAATGGTTTTGAAAAAATCCTTTTTAGGGCCGAAACAGAGTAATGCTCTGTACAAGTTGGGCTTAGATGAGGATAAGGAAAGATCTCGTCGGTATGGCCTGATAGTCGAATTTCTGCGCAGATACGAACACCTCGGCGCCAAGGTTCCCGACATCGACCAGATCGTCCCCCTCCCCCCCGCCAAACTCCCCGAGTGGGACGAAACATTCGAATGGAAGCGCAAGCGCGACGCTGCCGTACCCCCATCCGCACCCAGCGAAGAATTGATCGCACGAATGTGCGAGGAGAAAGACCTTGATCCAGCAACAGGTTGGCCGTTGAGCGGATTGAAGTAATAGCACTCGGCGCAGATTGTCGGCTACATGGGGATCAACTGTAGGAGCGCGCTTGCCCGCGAATACGGTGAGTCAGCCGAAATCCATTTCACAGACGCACCGCCTTCGCGGGCAAGCGCGCTCCTACAGTTTTTGCCTCAGCAAAAATTTTGGGGTCAGGCACTGAATCTGTGGGAGGCAGCTTGCTGGCGAAGGCGGTGGGCCAGCCGACATCCATTTCACAGACACACCGCCTTCGCGGGCAAGCGCGCTCCTACAGGATTTCGCGGTGCTCGGGCTGTCTGGGTGAGACAACCCACCTGTGGGAGCCCGGACAGCCAGGCCGCATCACAAAGGCCGATCCACCCCAACATCCCGCCGCACTTCAATCGCCTCATCCGGCCCAGCCGTACCAGCATCCGCAGCCACTTCCTCATCCATAATCGCCACCGGCCGCACAACGCCTTCACCCGACGCCACGACCCGCTCCACCATCTCAGGCTGCACTTCAACTTCGGCCGCTACATCCGGCGCAACCTCGGTCGAAATCTCAGGCTCAGGCTCAACGTCCTGCATCTGATCCTGCACCACCTGTTCATCCACACGCGGGTCAAGGGCGACCACCAGCGGCGAGCTGGACATGCTGTCGGGCATGGCGATGTGGTGCAGCGGGGCGTCTTCGACCTGGTGCAGGTTGGTGACGGCTTTCGGACGAATACGGGTGACCAGCACCAGCGCCACGCAGCAGACGAAGGCGTAGAGCATGTTGCTGCCGAACATTTTCATCAGCACGCCGGACACCAGCGGGCCGATACTCGCCCCGACGCCGTAGGTCATCAGCAGCATCGCGGTCAGGGAGACGCGGCGTTCGCCTTCAACGTGGTCGTTGGAGAAGGCCACCGCCAGCGGGTACAGGGAAAACTGCAGCAGCGAGGCAAGAAAGCCCACCACCAGCAGCACTTCCATCGGCACGTTGGGGAGAATCGCCAGCGGCAGCGAAGCCAGCACCAGCAACACCGCTACACCGCGGATCAGCCAGGCGCGGTCGTAGCGGTCCGACAGTTTGCCCAGCGGACCTTGGACGATAAGGCCCGCGCCGATGCAGCTGGCCATGAACAGACCGACGTGCTCGGTGGACAGCCCCTGTTGCGCGGCATAGAGCGGCGCCAGGCCGTAGAACGAGCCGATGATCATGCCGGCGCTCAATACTGTGGTCAGGGATTGCGGTACGCGGCGCATGAAGAACAGCGGCTCCAGCGGGGCCGGGTGCATCGGCGCCGGGTGAATGCTGCGGGTCATGGCGACAGGCACAAGGCAGAGCGCGAAGCACATCGCCACGAGCATCAGCAGTTCAGGGCCGAGCTGCGGGTGGATGACCAGAATCAGCTGGCCGAGCACCAGCCCCAGGTACGACGCGATCATATAGAGGCTGAACACCGTGCCGCGCTGCTTGGGCGAGGCCTGCTCGTTGAGCCAGCTCTCGATGACCATGTACTGGCACATCATGCCCAGGCCGACAATCATCCGCAGGAAGATCCACGCCGGGAGGTAGTCGAACAGACCGTGGCCCAGCACCGCCGCGCCGACAATACCCGCGCAGGTCGCGTACGCACGAATGTGCCCGATCCGGCCGATCAGCCGGTGGCCGATCTTGCCACCCAAGGCCAGACCGACATAGTTGGCTGCCATCAATGCACCGACCCACAGGCCATCGACCTGATCGGCGGCCAGACGCAAGGCAAGGTAGGTGCTGAGCAGGCCCGAGCCGATCAACATCATCAGCGAGGCAAAATACAGCGCTCGAAAGGACTTCCAGATTTGGCGCATAGCTTTCCAAAAGACGGAAACCCTCGATTTCAGAGGATTTCCGAACAGCGATTCTTAAGCCTGAGCGGCCAGAACGCGGCGCTCCCAGGGGGTGATTTCGTTGAAGAAGCTGGTCAGTTCCAGGGTCTTCGACGCGACGTAGCCTTCGATGAATTCGGCACCAAACAGTTCCTTGGCCAACGTGCTGCGAGTCAGACGTTCCAGGGCAGCGTGCAGGGTACATGGCAACGACAGATTATCGGGCACAACGAACTCGCCCTGAATCGCCGGCGACGGTTCCAGCCTGTGCTCGATGCCATAGAGCCCCGCGGCCAGACTGGCCGCAATGGCCAGATACGGGTTGGCGTCGGCGCCAGGCAGACGGTTCTCGACCCGACGGGCGACCGGTGCGCTGGCCGGAATGCGCAGGCCCGCCGCGCGGTTGTCGTGGGACCAGCAGGCGTTGTTCGGCGAAGCAAACGGATGGCACAGGCGCTGATAGGAATTGACGTTAGGCGCGAACAACGCCGTGAAGTCAGCCATCGCCGCCTGCTGCCCGCCGATGAAGTGATGGAACAGCTCGGTGGCCTCGCCCTGATGGTCGCTGAAAATGTTCTGGCCGGTGGTGGTCTCGACCACGCTCTGGTGAATGTGCATCGAACTGCCGGGGGTGTGGGCCAGCGGTTTGGCCATGCACACCACGATCAGCCCGTGCTTGAGCGCGACCTCCTTGAGCATGTGTTTGAACAGAAAGGTCTGGTCCGCCAGCAGCAGCGGATCGCCGTGCAGCAGATTGATCTCGAACTGGCTGACGCCCATCTCGTGCATGACCGTGTCGCGGGGCAGGCCCAGCGCCGCCATGCAGGCATAGACCTCTTTGAAGAACGGTCGCAGGCCGTTGTTGGAACTGATGCTGAACGCCGACTGGCCGTCTTCGCGACGGCCGTCCAGACCGACCGGCGGCTGGAAGGGCTGGCTCGGATCGGGATTGGCGGCGAAGACGAAGAACTCAAGCTCGGTGGCCACCACCGGCGACCAGCCATGCCGGGCATAGCGGGCGATCACGGATTTGAGCTGGCCGCGGGTGGACAGCGGCGACGGCTGGCCGTCGAGCTCGTCGGCGTCGCAGATCGCCAGGGCGCGGGGCTCATCGCTCCACGGCAGAATGTGCGTTTGCTGCGGATCGGCGATCAGGGCCAGGTCGCCGTCGTCGCTGCCGTAGAATTTCGACGGCGGGTAGCCGCCCACTATGCACTGCAGCAGCACGCCCCGCGCCAGCTGCAACCGACGGCCTTCCAGAAAGCCCTCGCCGGTCATCACCTTCCCTCGTGGCACGCCGTTCAGATCCGGCGTGACGCATTCAATTTCATCAATGCCCATCAGTCGCTGCGCGAGTGAATGGTGGTCATCGCTGCTCATGACTCAAATCCTTTTTCGTTGGGCACGCCGCAGGGCGGCAAGGCGTACAAAATAAGCGTCAGGCGTTCGGAATATCAAGCGCATCTTTGCAGCCCGGCGGGTTGGCCGGCTTCTTGCTTTTTCGGTGCCATAGCGCCGCAAACGCCATTTCGATGACGGCGAGCGTTCGACAACGCCAGCCATCACAGCGCGGGCGTTCCGCCGTGCGACAACGAGCACAGCCCGCAGCGCGTCAGAGAGCACAGGAAGCTTATGAGTAAAACGATCCCGGTCACCCAGCCTCTGCTGCCTCCGCTGGAAGAGTTCATGCCTTATCTGCAGCAGATATGGGACAGCAAGCGCCTGACCAACGCCGGGCCCTTCCATGAAAAGCTGGAGAAAGACCTGGCCGCGTACCTGGGCGTCGACCATTTGTGCCTGTTTTCCAACGGCACGCTGGCGCTGCTCACGGCGTTGCAGGCATTGCGTGTGACCGGCGAGGTGATCACCACGCCCTACTCGTTTGTCGCCACCGCCCATTCGCTGCTGTGGAACGGGCTGAAACCAGTGTTCGTCGACATCGCGCCGGGTACCTTCAACCTCGACCCCGATCGCATTGAAGAGGCCATCACCCCGGCGACCACCGCGATCATGCCGGTGCATTGCTATGGCATGCCGTGTGACGTGGACCGCATCCAGCAGATCGCCGACCGCTACGGCCTTAAAGTGATTTACGACGCCGCCCACGCCTTCGGTGTGCAGCATCAGGGGCAGAGCCTGCTGCGCAACGGCGACCTGTCGGTGCTCAGCTTCCACGCCACCAAAGTCTTCAACACCTTCGAGGGCGGCGCGATCGTCTGCCCGGATGCGAAGACCAAAAAACGCATCGACTACCTGAAGAATTTCGGTTTCGCCGATGAAGTGACCGTCGTCGCCCCCGGCATCAACGGCAAGATGAGTGAGATCAACGCCGCGTTCGGTCTGTTGCAGCTCAACTACATTGATGGCGCCCTGGACCGGCGCAAGCAGATCGATTCGATGTACCGCGAAGCCTTGACGCAAATACCCGGCATCGATTTGCTGTGGAGCCCCGGCGAGCACCACAACTATTCTTATTTCCCGGTGCTGGTGGGCGACGCCTTTCCGATCAGCCGCGACGCCTTGTACGAGCGTTTTCGCGAGCAGGACATTCTGGTTCGGCGCTATTTCTACCCGCTGATCTCGTCATTCCCGATGTACCGCAGCCTGGAATCCGCCAGGCCGGAGCGCCTGCAAGTGGCGAGCGACGTGTCGAATCGGGTTCTGTGCCTGCCGATCTTCGACAGCCTCACCCCGGATGAATTCGCCAGCATCATCGCGATCATGCAGACGGTACTGGCCGAGCACCGCTGAGCTGCGCCCACATTCAAATCGCCGGTGCGCCCATGAGCGTCAACCGGCGCCCGTAATCAGCCGCAAGGTAACCCGATGAGCGCTTCACGCCTGGTCAGCATCGTCATTCCCGCCTACAAACCCACCTACTTCGAGTCGGCGCTGCGCAGCGCTTTTGCGCAGGACTACGATCAGCTGGAGATCGTGATCTGCGACGACTGTCGTGACGGAGGCATTCGCGCGCTGGTGGATGAGCTGACGCCGGAAAGCCCGTTTCCGATTCGTTATTTCTTCAACGAACATTCGCTGGGCGAAGCGCTGAACGTTGCGCGCGGGGTCAGGGAGGCGCGGGGCGAGTACGTCAAGTTTCTTTACGATGACGACCTGCTGGAGCCCGAGTGTGTCAGTGCGCTGGTCGAGTTGCTGCATGGCCATCCGGACATCACCCTTGCGGCGGCAACCCGTCGCCTGATCAACGAAAACGGCGAGTTTCTGCGGGAAAACATGCTGACGGTGTTCCCGTTCAAGGAAGACGTAGTCATCCACGGGCCGGAGCTGGTGGCGCTGCTGTCGGAACTGCCGTTGACGTTCATGGGCGAACCCAGTTCGGTGATGTGCCGGCGTGACAGCGCGCTGGCCTATGGTCAGGACCTTATGGCGCTCAAGGGCCTGCCGATCCACTGGCTGGGCGATATCACCCTGTACGTAAAACTGCTGCGTGAAGGCAATCTGGCGCTGATCGGCCGCCCGCTGTCGCGCTTTCGCATGACCGACACGCAGAGCAGCAGCATTGCGCGGGCCACGCCGCAGATCGCCAAGGAAGGCCACGCCAACTTTTACCGCATCACCAAAGAGCTTGAATGGCTCCGCCCGCTGGCCGACAACGGCGACGTCAAGGTAGCGCCGCTGCATGACCGGGAAAACTTCGTCCCCTTCAATCTGCGTGCCTGGTTCTTGCAGAAGTCGGCAACGGAGGTCCGCCACGACCAGATCCAGGAGTGGGCCTGGCAGCGTCGCCCCGCCGGGCCGCAGAAGCCGCACATCGTGCAGTACTTCCAGCAGCACCACGGCGCGCCGACCTTCGCGATCATCGTGTCCGATCTGCATAACCGCCCGCAGGCACTGGTCAAGACCTTGGTCAGTGTCGAGGCGGCCACTCGCGGCTGGATGCCGCCACGGGTGTTTGTGCTCTACGACGGCAGTCGTGACACGCCGCAACAAGTGGCGGACAACCCGGCCGTGTACGTGCCCGTCGCCGGACAGAACCGCGCAGCTCCGCTCAATCGGCTGATGGATGAACAAGGGTTCGACTGGTTTCTGATGCTTGATGCCGGCGCAACGGTGAATGTCGCCGGGCTGTTCAAGGCGGCGGTCAAGATCAGCGAAGGCCCGACCACCCGGGCGCTGTTCGCCGATGAAATCGCCCAGACCCAGGACGACACGTCGGAAGTCATGCTGCGCCCGGACTTCAGCCTCGACTACCTGCTCAGTTGCCCGGGAGTGACCAGCAAGCATTGGATCTTCAACCGCTACTCGGTGATCGATGCCGGGCGGTTTGACCCGCATTACCCTCAGGCCCTCGAACTGGACCTGATCCTTCGCCTGATCGAACACGACGGTATGGGCGGCCTTGAGCACATCGCCGAGCCCCTCGTCACCTATCGCCCGCAAGCGCGCGAGCCGAACCTTGACGAAGGGCGAACGCTGCAGCGACATTTGCTCGCCCGGGGCTATGAAAACGGCCAGGTGATCGAGACACGCCCTCGGCAGTACCAGATCAAGTACGGCCATGCGGGTCAGCCCAAGGTGTCGATCATCATCGCCACGCGGGATCAGATCCTGCTGCTGCAGCGCTGCGTCGAGAGCATTCTGGAAAAGACTACATACCCGAACTACGAGATCCTCATCGTCGACAACGACAGCCAGATGCCGGACGCCGTTGACTGGCTGAACGGCGTCGAGGCCATGGGCCTGGATCAGGTGCGGGTGCTGCGCCACTCCGGCGAATTCGACCGCTCGGCCCTCTACAACAACGCCGCACGCCAGGCGACCGGCGAGTACCTGTTGCTGCTCGACAACAGTACCGCCGTGTTGCACGGCGACTGGCTCGACAACCTGCTCAATCATGCGCAACGGCCCGAAGTCGGCGTCGTCGGCGCAAAACTGCTCGCCCCGGACAACACGATCCACCACGCGGGCCTGATCCTTGGCCTGCACGAGCCTGTCACCTCGATCTTCAGCGGACAGAGCGGCGCCAGCGAAGGCTACATGCAGCGGCTGGCGGTGGATCAGAACTACAGCGCGGTCAGCGACGCCTGCCTGATGATAAGCCGGACCCTGTTCGAAGCGGCGGACGGGCTGGACGAGGGTGAGCTGAACAACCGCTATCGCGGCGTCGACCTGTGCCTGCGGGTGAAGGAGTCCGGGCGGTTGATCGTCTGGACGCCCCACGTGGTGGTGCTGCACGAAGCCCGGATTCACGACACTGCCCAAATCGAAGCGCCAGACGAACAGGCCAACCCTGCGCTTTACCGCAAATGGCTGAAGTACATCGCCCATGACCCTGCGTACAACGACAACTTTTCAGCCCGCGCCCAGGGCTTGCAGCTCGAAATCGACACCGCGCTGACCTGGCGGCCGCTCACCTGGCGGCCCGTACCGATCGTGCTGTCGCACCTGAACGACCTCTGCCCGGCGAGCCAACGCCTGAACGGTGCGCTGGACAGTCTCGCTGACGCGCTGTTGATCGAGCATGTGTCCGTGCCGGACGTCCTGACCCTCGGCGAGTTCGCTCGCCTGCGCCCGGAAGCGGTGATCCTCCAATGCCCCTTGGGCGAAGCGTCCCTTGACGACATCCGCACGATCAAGGCGCACAGCCAGGCGCTGCGCCTCTGCGACATGGATCAATACCCGCCGTCCGCCGAGCGATTGCCCGGCGCGCCTTCAGCGCAACAGGTGCGTGCCAGTCTTGAGGCCAGTCTGGCGCTGATGGACAAGGTGGTGGTGTCCAGCGAAGGGCTGGCGGACGAGTTGGGCGGGTTGCATCCGCACATTCACGTCATCGAAACCCGGTTGAGCGAACACTGGCGGCGGGTGCAGTGCCATTCGCTGCCCCATGACAAGCCACGGATCGGCTGGGTCGGCACGCAGGCGGAAGTGAACGATCTGGCGCTGATTGCGGACGTGATCGAAGCCTTCGCCGACCGGGTCGAGTGGATCATCATGGGTCCGTGCCTGCAGGCACTGCGCCCTTATGTTCATGAATGGCGCAGCCCGGTGGAAGGCGTCTTATACCCCGGCGTGCTGGCCTGTCTCGACCTGGACGTTGCGCTGATTCCCGCCGGTCACGATGTATTTGGCGAACACCGAAGCTGCCGCCTGGCGCTGGAATTCGGCGCTTGTGGTTATCCGGTCATCGCCAGCGACGTGCAGGGCCTGCGCAATAATCTGCCGCTGACAAGGGTGCCCAACACAACCGCCGCCTGGACCGACGCCATCGCCCGGCACCTCAACGATCTGGACGAGTCGAAACGACTCGGCCAAGTGTTGAAGCAGCGCGTGCTGAGTGACTGGATGATGGATGAGGTGTATCTGCAGCGCTGGCAGCAGGTGTTGCTGGATCGCTGAACTAAAAAGGGCGCCTTCATGGGGCCCTTTATGAGTACGGTGGAACAGCTTCATCACTTACCAGCGAATAACGCACCCACCCCACGAATACCCCACGCCGAAACCCACCGCCGTGATCACGCTGCCGGGCTGCACTTGGCCTTTGTTCAGGGACTCCTTCAACGCAATGGGAATGCTGCACGACACCGTGTTGCCGCAGTGTTTGAATTCGGTGATGAATTTCTCCGGCGCCAGCTTCAATCGGCGGCGCAGGGCTTCGAGCATGAACTGGTTGGCCTGGTGAAAGACGAACAGATCGGAATGCTCGACCGTGAATTGCTCGTCGAACAGTGAAGCGAACAAGGCCGGCACCCGGGTCATGGAGAATTCGAAGATCGCCGGGCCGTTCATGTACAGATCGGCGTCCGAACGGACATTGCCGCTGTCGTCTTCGTACTCGATGGGCATCTGTTCTGCATCGAACGGCCGACGGGCAGCGCCCATGGGCACGATCAGGTTGTTCGCCCCGGCGCCGTCGCTGCCGTAGCGGAAACGATCGAGGCAAGGCCCCTCCTCGTCCGACGCTCTGATCAACGTGGCGGCCGCCGCATCGCCAAACAGCGTGCGCACGCTCTTGTCTCGGGGGTTGATGTAACGGCTGTAGGTTTCGGCGGTGATCAGCAGCACGTTCTTGCACTGCCCGGATTCGATGAAACCTTTGGCAATGCCCAGCCCGTAGATGAACCCTGAACAGCCCTGATTGAAATCGAACGCAGCGCAGTGCTGCGGCAGTTGCAGGCGATGCTGCAGGATGCAGGCGGTGGCCGGGAGCATGTGATCGGGGCTTTGGGTGCAGTAGATCAGGCAGTCGATCTGCTCTCGCGGCGTGGCGCTGCTGGCGAAGAGTTTTTCGCAGGCGCGAAACGCCAGGTCCGACGCGGTCTCGCCCTCGGCAACGATGTGCCGCTGGCTGATCCCGGTCTTCTGGAAAATCTTGTCGACGTCCCACTCCGGAAACGCCTCGGCCAGCATCTGGTTGTCGAGCACCTGCTCGGGCAATTCGTATTCGATTTCGGCAATTCGAGCGTAGGTAGGCATGTCGTTCTTATCCTGAGATGCACTTGGCCGGCACACCGAAAACCACGCTGCCGGGTTTGACCGCTCGCAGCACCACGCTGCCGGCGCCGACCACAGCCCCTTTGCCGACGCGCACCTTGGGCAGCACGGAGGCGCGCGAACCGAGGAACACTTCGTCTTCCAGCACCGCGCCGCCGGTCAGATCACAGTGTCCGCTGAGGGTCGAGAACTGGCCGATGATGGTGTCATGGCCGACGGTGCACAGCGAGTTGATCGTGACGAAATCGCCAACGACCAGATCCACCGACAGCACCGAAAACGGGCAGACCAGCACGCCCCGCCCGATCGTCACGTTCTCGCCAACGATGGCCGTGGGGTGAATCAGCGTGAAGAACGATGCGCCCTTGGCCAGCAGCTTTTCCACCACGTATTTCTTGTCGGCGGGCTTGCCGATGGCGCAGAGCAGCAGCTCATCGTCGGCCGGTTCGTAGGCGTCGATGGTCGAAAGGATGTCGGCGTAATGATTGAAGCGATTGAGGGACAGGCTGCCGTCATCGATGAAGCCGCCGATCACGTAATCCGGGTTGTGCTCGACCCAGTCCTTGAGCCAGGAATGGACCTCCCGGCCCAGCCCGCCTGCGCCGACGATAATGAGTTTTTTGGTGTTCATTCGGCCAGGTAACCTCCATCGACAACCAGCGACGTACCCGTGACCCAGCGCGCGGCCGGTGACAGCAGATAATTGACGGCGTAGGCCACGTCCAGCGGATGACCGAGGCCCAGCGGATGTTTGCGTTCGATGGCGGCCATGGCGTCTTCGCCGACCAGGCCTTCGAGTTTCTGCGCCATTTCAGTTTTGATCACGCCGGGCGCAATGGCGTTGACGCGGATACCTTCCCGCGCCAGCTCCAGTGCGGCGGCGCGAACCATGGATTCGACCGCGCCCTTGCTCGCGCAGTAACCGATCAACGCGGGCTGAGCGACCTGGGCCATGACCGACGACAGCATGACGATGCTTGACGGGGTGCGGCACACGCCCTTTTGCCTGAACGCCTTGATCAGGGAAAAACCTGAAGTGACGTTGGTGGCGAAAATGGTTTCCCAGTGATCCAGACCCATGGCCCGAATCGGCAGCGGCAACTGCACGCCTGCCGCATGCACCAGACCGTCGAACGGCGAGCCGTTGCGCGACAGGGCTTTCAGCCAGGCAGAGACATCGCCGCCACCCAGAAAATCGAACACCTCGACCGAATGCCCCTCGCCGTGCAGCTGGCTGAGGGTTTCCTCCAGGCGCTGAGTGTCACGGGCCACGGCGACGATTCGTGCGCCCTGCCGGCTCAGCCAGATCGCCACGTCACGGCCGATCCCGGAAGACGCGCCGGTGACCAGGATGGACATGCCATCTAGGGAAAAAGGATTGCTCTGCACTTACGCCTCGCTACTGTCTGTGCCGACCAGCGTCAGCGGGCTGATCCAGGTGTTGTCGAGATCGACAACACACCCGGCCCACGAATACCCCACGCCGAAACCGGCGAGCAGGTGCTGGCCGTGCAGGATCGATCCACTGTCGGCCGTGGCCGCGTTCGCGCTGAGGCTCAATGCCAGGGGAATCGACGCGCTGCTGGTGTTGCCGACGTTCTGCAGGTTAAGTACGACCTTTTCCGATGGCAATTTGGTCTTTTTCGACAGGTGCTCGAGCATGAAGCGGTTGGCTTGGTGGAACACATATTTGTCGACGCCGCGTTGCTGTTCCTCCGCGTGCTTTTCCAGGGTGCGCACCAGCCCCGGCACACGGGCCAGGGTGAAGGCAAAGATCTCGGTGCCGTTCATGTACAGGTCGAACGGGCCACGCACATCGTCTTCACTGGTGGAGCCATCGGCCCCCTTGCGGTCACGAAACCCGCCGCCGGGCACGATCAGGTTCTTCTCGCCACGGCCATCAGTGCCAAGCACGAACGGCGCACCGGCAACGGTTTCGTCGTAATCGAGCAACGTCGCTGAACCGGCATCGCCAAACAGCGCGGCCACCGAGCGATCACCCGGCGCCACCAGTTTGCTGATGGTGTCGCCGACCAATAGCAACACGCGTCGGCTGCCGCCACCGGCGATCATCGCCGACGCCATCCATAACCCGTACACGTAACCGGAGCAGCCCATATTGACGTCGAACGCTGCGGTGGTGACCGGCAAGCCCAGGCGCCGTTGCAAGGTGCACGCGGTGGCCGGGAGCACGTAGTCCGGGGTCTGGGTGATGAAGATCAGCGTGTCGATGGACGTCTTGTCGATGTCCAGGTCCGCCAACAGACGCTGGGCCGCCTCGACACACAGGTCCGAGGTGCATTGGTCCTGCACCACATGCCGACGTTCGATGCCGGTGCTGGCCATGATCTTGGCGATGCTCTCGTCGCCGAAGCGCCCGGTCAGGTCCGCGACATCCGACACGGCCTTGGGCAGCGCACAGGCGATGCCTCTGATTTTGACGTTGGCAATGCTGCGCACTGCGTCATCGCTATTGCCCGTGACGCTACTCATACCCGTTCCTCGCCAACCGTTGTGACGGCACCGGCCTGTCGTGCCCACTCCGCGCAGGACGCCCGAAAATGCAGAAGCTTGGCTTCCAGCGAGCTGTAGTAACGCGGGGCATTCCAGGACCAGGTGTCGCCAGGAATTCTCTTGCAGATGGTGTGATCTTCTTCGAACACGGTCCGGTTGTTCTCGGCCGTGGACGTCATGAACGTGGACACGATCTCGTCGTATCGCTCGGACTCGGCACGCAGCGGGTACAGCTGGCTGGTGAACCAGGTCCGGTCGGGTTGTGCAGAAGGAAAGAAATTCTGCATCGACCACGAATAGCCGTAGGTCGAGGACAGCATCGAAAACGGGTACAGAAAGAGGCTCACGTACCCTGCGTAGGCCTCCCGAGGGGCGAAGAAGCGCGACAGGCTTTCCAGCCGTCGGGCGACCTTTTCGTTCTCCACCGGGGCGTACCAGATGGAATTCTCGCCGTAGAACACATTCTCGCCGATGCCCAGTTTCAGGGTCGCGAGGGTGTCCCGGTGCACGAGGGGGATGTGGTACGGCTCAAGGGCGTTTTCCAAAGCAATCGGCCAGTCGGCTTCGAAGGCGTAGCGATTGAAATCCGAGGGCTTGTTCAAATCCGGGGTGGTCTGCTCAAGCAGCGTGAAGATGTGCTGACCCAACTGTTCAAGCAGCGACGCGCGAGGTTCGATGGCAAAAAACACCAGCTCGCCGCAGGTCGCCAGTTTGAAGAAATTCAGGCTGGCGCTGCCGATGTCACAACCGACGAAACGCTTGGCGTCCGGGATGCGCAACTGGCCGTCCGCGTAATTCCAGCCGTGGTAGGGACACAGGATCCGTTGCTGACCGGCGTCTTCGGTGAAAAACCGCGTTCCCCGGTGGGGGCAGCGGTTGTCGAAGGCGATCAGATTGCCCGCGTCGTTGAACACCACGACTTCGAAATCCAGCACGTTAAAGCGCACAAAATCCTTGTCGTCGGCCACCTGCGACTTCAGACAAAGCGGATGCCAGTAGGCTTTCACCAAATCCGGCGCGATCCGTTGTGAGGCTGTGCACGTCATGAGTCTGTCCAGAAAACGGGGTCACGCTTGAGGGCGCCACACCCAGGGCCACATGGCGGCCCCGATGTTGAAGCGCTTTCGGTCATGAGAGGCTTATTCGCAAGGCCGGGATTTATTCCGAAACCAGCGTAATGACGTCCCGGACGGTTTCGCACTTGTTCAGGCGCGAAGCCGAAATGGTTTTCTCCAGGCGCTCGTCGACCAGGGCCATGAAGGTCACCAGGGCAATCGAATCCCAGTCCAGCGGCTGGTCGACCTTGAGGGTGCCCTCATCGGCTTCCATCGCTTCTTCGATCAGCGCGACGACTTGCTCTTCCAGTGCCACTGCTTGCTCAACCATCTCTCGTCACTCCACAGAACTTGATCGGACGCCTTCGCCGATGCGTATCCGTGCAGAAGCAAGTTCCGAACCAAAGATCGAAAAGCAGGCGCCAGGCCACAGTTCACAAGGGCCACAGCGATTTCAGGCAGCGTTGGCAGAATCGGAAAGAGACAAAAAAACGGCGCGGGCAGGATGTGATCTGCTGTTGCGGCTACGTCGATTGCCTCCGCCGCCGAAACCGAGTCATTCCCCGATCCGTGTAGGAGCGCGCTTGCCCGCGAAGAGGCCTGTACATCCGACACACCTCTACCGACTGTACCGACGCCTTCGCGGGCAAGCGCGCTCCTACACTGGATACGCATCGAGGGCGCATTTTGGACTGGCGCAAACTTCTTCATTCCGTATTTCCGGAACGGGCCCGGGCGACCCTTGGCCGGGATATTGCTTCAACCGTCGCTCATGCCGCGCGCGTCATTTTCATGGCAGATTTTTTCATTTAACGGATACCCCCATGGATTCTCAACGACTGGTCAGCGTCGTCATCGCTGTCTGCCGCACCGAGTTTTTTGAAACCGCGCTGCGCAGCGTGATCGGGCAGACCCACGATGCGATCGAAATCGTGATCTGCGACGACGCCACCGACGGTCTGGCAGAAACCGTGACGGACCTGTACCGGGCGTCGTGCCGTTGGCCGATTCGCTACCTGCGCAACGAGTCTCCACTGGGCGCCGAGGCTTGTTTCAACCGCGGCGTTGCCGACGCTTGCGGGCGGTACATCAAGTTCATGGCGGGTGACGCTGTTCTCGCGCCGGACTGCATTCAGCAGATGGTCGCGGCGCTGGAGGTCGATCCCCAGGCCTCACTGGTGGCTGCGCACCGCCAGTGGTTGAACGCCGAGGGCGCGGCGCTGCAAGAGAGTCTGGCGACCCGTTTTCGCGTCACCGAGCCCACGGTTTTCCATGGCCCCGACGTCGTCGGGCTGCTCGGCGAGTTCACCTGCAATTTCATCGGGGAGTTGAGCAGCGTGCTGTGTCGCCGCGACGACCTGCTGGCGTTGGGCGCCGATCTGTTTTCCCTCAACGGTGAATCCGTCGGCCCGCTGGGCAATCTGGCGCTGTACGCCCACTTATTGCACGACGCCGAGCTGATCATGCTGCCGGCCACGCTGACGGGCACGCGCATCGCGCCGCAGCAGTTGACCGAGCAGGGCATCGAAATTGTTGGCACGGACAGTGATCATCTGCCCGCCTTTCACCGGCTGATCCGTGAAGCCGGCTGGGCCAGCACGTCGCTGGACAACGGCTGGGTAGGCGCTCGCCCGCTGTCGGCAACCCAGGGCTTCACCGATTTCAACCTGCTCGCGCAGTTGTCCGCGCCGTTGCCGCAACGGCTCAACCCGCAGCAGGTCGAGGCCTGGCTCGGTCATCGCGTCCCGACGGCCGAACAGCAGACGCAGATTGATCGGCGTCTGACGGAAGTCGGTGCGCCTTCGCTGTTGGTGGTGATCAAGGATGTTGCCAACGCCCCGGAGAACGTTCAGCGCAGCCTCGACAGCCTCGCTTCCCACGGCGCCCTGCACGCCGCGATGAACGTGGTGGTGTTGACCGACGCGACCAAGCTGCCGGCCACCTTAGTCGGCCCTCGGCTGACCAATCTTGCCATCGGCGAGTCGAACACCGCCGCGCTGCTGAACCAAGTGGTTGAAACCCAGCGTTTCGACTGGCTGATCGTGATCGACGCCGGTACCCAATTCACGCCGTTCGGCCTCGCTGCCAGCGCGCTGACGTTGCTCGAATCCCCTGACGCCCGCGCCGCCTTCGCCGATGAAATGCACCGGCGGCCTCGGGGTGGCCTGAGTTCAGCCATGCGCCCGGATTTCAATCTCGACTACCTGCTGAGTTATCCGCTGCTGACGGCAGGTCATTGGCTGTTCCGGCGGCAGACGCTGGTGGACCTCGGCGGCTTCGATGAGCGCTTCGCCGATGCCGCTGAGTTTGACGTCATCTTGCGTTTGTTCGAGCGTGAAGGCCCCGAGGGGATCATTCACATCAGCGAGCCGTTGGTGGTCTGTGACCTGCCGGAAGCGGTCGATAATCCCCACGAAATAGAGACGCTGCAGCGCCATCTGCAGGTGCGCGGCTACCCCCAGGCGGTCATCGAACACACCCTGCCCCGCCGCTACCACGTGCAGTACGGCCACACCGATCAACCGTTGGTGTCGATCATCGTCCCGACCAAGGATCAGCTGCCGTTTCTGCAGCGCTGCGTCGAAACCCTGCTGCACAGCACCCGCTACCTGAATTACGAAGTGCTGATCGTCGACAACAACAGCGAAACCCCCGAAGCCCTCGAATGGCTGGCGCGCATCGACGCGATGGGCTCGGCGCAGGTGCGCGTGCTGCGCTACCCGCACCCGTTCAATTATTCGCGTATCAATAACGTTGCTGCCGCCCAGGCCAGGGGCGAGTACCTGGTGCTGCTGAACAACGACACCGCCATCGTCCACAGCCGTTGGCTGGACGAATTGCTCAATCATGCGCTGCGCCCTGAAGTGGGCGTGGTCGGCGCCAAGCTGCTGTTCCCCAACGGGCGGATGCAGCATGCCGGCGTGCGCCTGGGCATGGACGGCCCGGCCGGTCATCAACACATCGGTGAGCCCGCACACATTCAGGGTTACATGCAGCGCGTGCAGGTGGATCAGGACTTGAGCGCGGTGACGGCGGCGTGCCTGATGGTCCGCCGCTCGATTTACGAGGCCGTCGGCGGCCTGGATGAAGAGGCCTTCGTTGTGTCCTACAACGACGTCGATCTGTGCATGAAGGTCGGCGCCCTCGGCTACCTGAATGTCTGGACGCCCCATTCGGTGCTGATCCACGAGGGCAGCGTCAGCCAGACCCACGTCGACACCGCCACCCAGCAGGCCAAGCGCAAGCGCTTCGTCGGCGAGCAACTGGCGATGTACCGCAAGTGGCTGCCGACCCTGGCGAACGACAGCGCTTTCAACCGCAATCTTTCGTTCGATCTGCAATCGGTCGAGCTCGAACTCAACATGCCGCTGGTCTGGCGGCCGATGGCCTGGCGCCGCGATCCGGTGGTGCTGGCCTACCCCGCCGGCCTCTGGGCCTCGCCCCATGAACGGGTCATCGCGCCCTTCGAGACGCTGCAAGCCGCCGGTGTTGTGGACGGCATGCTCAGCAGCCAGCCGCTGTCGATTCCCCAGGAGGGTCGCTTCAAACCCAACGTCGTGGTGTTTCAGGCCCGGCTCGACGCCGATCACCTGCAAACCATCGCCCGCGCCCAGCTGTTGCCGGACGCCTTTGTCGTGCTCGACATCAATGATCTGCAACTGGGCTCCCGTACGCCAGGCGAAGACCCGTTCGCCTTCGATGCCGAGTGCGTCGACCTGCTGCAGAAGAGCCTGCATCAGGCCCATCGCGTGATCGCTTCGACCCAAGTACTGGCCGACATCGCCGGGGAGTTTCACGCGGACGTTAGATTGCTGCCCTCGCGGTTGTCGCCGCAGGTCTGGGGCAACCTCGTCTCACGCCGTGGTGCGGGCAACAAACCCCGTGTCGGGCTGGTCAGTGACCGCTGGCAGCCGCAGGACTTGCATTTGATGCTGACCGTGGTCCAGACCCTGGCCGATGAGGTCGAGTGGGTGGTCATGGGCGATGACCAGGGTGTGCTGCGCGACCAGGTCCATGAAGCCCACGAACGGCCGCCCGCCGAGCAATACGCCACAGCCGTCGCCGACCTGAACCTCGACCTGGCGCTGCTGCCTGCGGTGGACAACCTGTTCGGCGCCTGCAAGAACAACATCACCCTGCTTCAACTCGGCGCCTGCGGTGTGCCGGTGATCTGCAGCGACGTTCGCGCGTACGCGGGGGATTTGCCGGTGACGCGGGTGCCCAACACCCTGGAGGCCTGGGTCAACCTGATTCGTGCCCACACCATGGATCTGGCCAGCGCAGCGCTGCTCGGCGACGACTTACGCAAACAAGTGCTTCGCGACTGGATGTTCGACGACGGGGCTGTTCAGGCCTGGCGCAAAGCGTGGCTGCCCTGAGGCCAGTGGCGGCTCATCAATCCGCCGTCATTGAGTCGTTGGCGGTTTGCTTCTTGCGGTAGCCGCCCGGACTCTCCCCCGTCCATTTCTTGAACGCCCGGTGAAACGCGCTGGGCTCCTGAAACCCCACCAAGGACGCGATCTCCACCACGCTCAGTTCGGTGTCGCGCAGCTTCTGCTGGGCGATGCCGCGGCGGACGTCGTCCTTGATCCCTTGAAACGCGCAGCCCTCGCGCTCCAGCCGACGGCGGAATGTGGTGGCGCTGAGTTTCAGTTCATCGGCCATTTCCAGCAGCGTCGGCCAGTGTCCGTAATGGCTGTTGCGCAGGCGCTGATAGACCTGCGCCGCGAGGCCGCGCTGGTTGCGGTAGCGAATGACCAGCCATTGCGGCGCGGTACGCAAAAATGATTTGAGCGACGGCAACGACTGCACCACCGGCAGACGCAGGTAGTGGCTGGAAAACTCGATCTCGGTGCGCGGCTCGCCAAAACTCAGGTTGAAACCCCACAGCAGTGAGTCGTCGCTGAGACGCTGACGGCGCTGGCGAAACTGTGCCCGATCAATGCTGATGCGGCGCCCGCCGAGCCAGCACAACAGGCTGATCATCAGCAGCAGAAACGTCTCTTCACCGAAGCGCTGCCGGACCGGGTCGTCCGTGGTGGTGTCCACCGCGAGCACGGCGCGCGAGCCGCGAACGATGAGGCTGCCGCGAAAGTCGCGCAGGAACAGGCCGAAATTGCTCAGGCACTGGCGCAGGGCCTTCTCCAGATTGGGCTCCTGAATCAGCCCCCGGCAAATCAGGGCAAAGCTGCCCAGGGGCATGCCGTGGGAATCGAGGCCGAAAAACTCGTCGCCCAGTTCCTTGATCTGAATCAGCCACAACGCCGCAAACGCACTGGCCGAGACCCGCGCCGTGGGGTCGTCAAGCAGCGCCATATCGATCTCCGCCGCCTGCAAAACCGACTGCAAACGCAGCGGCTGGTCGCGCAGCGCGTGGACGATCAACTGGACGAAGTAGATCGACACTGAATCCTTTTCCCGCATGACCGCCTTTCCCTTTTTGAATGGTGCACCACGGATCAGGCGCTGATGGTAAAGAACGCCAGCCCATCTGGACAGTTTCGGCATAGGCCCGTCCCGAACGCCGATCTAGACTTGCCCGCAGTCAGCACCGGCTGAAACGCTGTTTCGCGGTGCCACCCCACAATTCCAATACGTATCAGGAGTCCCCATGAGCACACCCGAAGTTTTCGTCGTCAGCGCACTGCGTACCGCCATCGGTGGATTCGGCGGTTCCCTCAAGGAGGTCTCGCCCATCGAACTGGGCACTCAGGTCAGCCGCGCCGCACTGGCCAAATCGGGGATCGCACCGGAACACATCGGCCATGTGGTCATGGGCCACGTGATCCCCACCGAAGTCCGCGACGCTTATCTTTCCCGGGTCATCGCCCTGGAAGCCGGCCTGACCCAAGAAACCCCCGCCATGAACGTCAACCGTCTGTGCGGCTCGGGCCTGCAGGCCATCGTCTCGGCGGCACAATCCCTGATGCTCGGCGACGCCCGGGCCGTGCTGGCCGGTGGCGCCGAATCCATGAGCCGTGGCGCGTACATCATGCCCCAGGCCCGTTGGGGCGCGCGCATGGGTAACGTGCAGGCGTACGACTACATGCTGGGCGCGTTGCATGACCCGTTCGCCAATATTCACATGGGCATCACTGCGGAAAACATCGCCGAGCATTACGGCATCACCCGCGCCGATCAGGACGCCTTGGCGCTGACCAGCCAGCAGCGCGCGGCCCACGCCATCGCCGAGGGCCGTTTCGAGGGCCAGATCGTGCCGATCGAGATCGCCACGCGCAAAGGCACCGTGACCTTCGCCCAGGACGAGCACGTCCGTGGCGACGTGACTGCCGAGCAGCTGGACAACATGAAAACCGCGTTCAAGAAGGACGGCACCGTCACTGCAGGCAATGCATCCGGCCTGAACGACGGCGCGGCGGCGCTGGTCATGGCCAATGGCGACATGGTCCGCGAGCACGGCCTCACGCCGATGGCGCGTCTGGTGGCGTATGCCCATGCAGGCGTTGATCCGTCGATGATGGGCCTGGGGCCGATTCCGGCCAGCCGCAAAGTGCTGGAACGTGCCGGCCTGACCGTGGCCGATCTGGACGTCATCGAATCCAACGAAGCCTTCGCCGCCCAGGCCTGCGCCGTCGCCCGTGAGCTAGGCTTTGATCCGGCCAAGGTCAACCCGAACGGCTCGGGCATTTCCCTCGGCCATCCGGTGGGCGCAACGGGCGCGATCATCGCCACCAAGGCGATTCACGAGTTGCACCGGATTCAGGGCCGCTATGCACTGGTGACCATGTGCATCGGCGGCGGTCAGGGCATCGCTGTCATCTTCGAACGCGTGTAAGGAGGCTTGTCGATGAGCATGCAACACATCGCCGTGATCGGCGCCGGCACCATGGGCAACGGCATCGCGCAGGTCTGCGCGGTGGCGGGTTTCGACGTGACCCTGCTGGACATTTCCGACACGGCACTGGAGCGCGGCATGGCGACCGTGCGCAAGAACCTCGAACGGCAGGTGACCAAGCAGACGGTGGCGGCCGAGGTCGCCGAAGCGGCCCTGGGGCGCATCAGCGTCACCACTGACTACGGCCAGCTGAACGGCGCGCAGCTGGTGATCGAAGCGGCCACCGAGAACCTTGAGCTGAAGCTGCGCTTGCTCAAGCAGATCGCCAGCCATGTCGACCGCGAGTGCGTAATTGCGTCGAACACGTCGTCGCTGTCCATCACGCAACTGGCGGCCAGCGTCGAACACCCGGAGCGATTCATTGGGCTGCACTTCTTCAACCCGGTGCCGATGATGAACCTGATCGAGGTCATTCGCGGTTTGCAGACGGCGGACACCACCCACATCGCGGCAATCAAGCTGGCCGAGCGGTTGAACAAGACGGCGATCACCGCCGGCAACCGCCCGGGCTTTGTGGTCAACCGGATTCTGGTGCCGATGATCAACGAAGCAATTCTGGTGCTGCAGGAAGGTCTGGCCACCGCTCAGGACATCGACGACGGCATGCGCCTGGGCTGCAACCAGCCCATCGGCCCGCTGGCGCTGGCGGACCTGATCGGGCTGGACACCTTGCTGGCGATCGTCGAAGCGTTCAACGAAGGCTTCAACGACAGCAAATACCGCCCCGCGCCGCTGCTCAAGGAAATGGTTGCGGCGGGGTACCTGGGTCGCAAGACCGGACGTGGGTTTTTTACCTATAACTGAGGCAAGTAAGCGCTAAAAACGTGGGTCGGGCACGAATTGCCCGTTTGACGCAATCCCCTGTAGGAGCGCGCTTGCCCGCGAATTGCGGTGCGTCAGTGGCATCTGTGTGACTGACAGGACGCCATCGCGGGCAAGCGCGCTCCTACATTGAATGCGCATGCAGTCAGTCGCCATCTTCATCGCTGACCACCCCGTTAGCCAGCAAGCCGGCTCCTACGGAATGTGATCTGTGCGGATGATACGGACTCACGAAAATCCACTGTAGGAGCCGGCTTGCTGGCGAACCCGGCGTAACAGGCGAAAGCGATGTATCTGGCCGGACGCTTTCGCCAGCAAGCCGGCTCCTACAAATATCGCGCCCGACCCAGACTGCCAGTTTGGCGCAACACCCTGGAGCGCGCTTGCCCGCGATATCGGTTGGTCATTCAGCCTTGCTTGCATCTGACACAACCCATTCTGCTTGTAGGGCTCCACTCAATGGGAAAACAGCGAATTCCCGACCTTGCCCGCCATCTTCTCCGGTTTGATCAGGAACCGCGCCAGCGCCGGCAATAGCCACAGGGCGCCGAACATGTTCCACAGCAACATGAAGGTCAGCATCAAGCCCATGTCGGCCTGGAATTTGATGGCCGAGAAGATCCAGGTACACACCCCGATCGCCAGGCACAGGCCGGTGAACAACACCGCTTTGCCGGTGGACTTCAGCGTCTGGTAATAAGCTTCCTGCAGCGGCAGCCCCGCCCGCAGGAAACTCTCCAGTCGGCTGTAGATGTAAATCCCGTAATCGACCCCGATCCCCACCCCGAGCGCCACCACCGGCAGCGTCGCGACTTTCACGCCGATGCCCATGAACGCCATCAGCGCGTTGCCCAGCACCGACGTCAGCACCAGCGGCAGCACGATGCACAGCGTCGCCGCCCATGAACGGAAGGTGATCATGCACATCACCGCCACGCACACGTACACCAGAATCAGAATGGTCAGCTCGGCCTGCTTGATGACTTCGTTGGTGGCCGCCTCGATCCCGGCGTTACCCGCGGCGAGCAGAAACTCCAGGCCATCCTTGTTGTTCTGCTGAGCGAACTCCTGCACCGCATGCACGGCGCGATCCAGGGTTTCGGCCTTGTGGTCGTTAAGAAAAATCAGCAACGGCGCCAGAGAACAGCTGTTGTTGTACAAACCGTCAGCGCGGGAAATCGAGCTGTTGAGCACGTCCTTATTGCGCGACAGCGACTCCCATTTCAGGTTGCCCTCGTTCATGCCCTTGATGACCTGCTTGGACACGGTCACCAACGAGATCGCCGATTGCACCCCTGGCGTGTTCTCCATCTTCCACGACAGCTCATTCATGGCCGACAGCGTCTGATACGCCGAACACCCCTCGGGCGGCGTCTTGACCATCACCACCAGCACGTCGGAGCTGGTCGAGTAATTGTTGATGATGAAGCTGTTGTCTTGGTTGTAGCGCGAGTCCGGCCGCAGTTCCGGGGCGCCCTGGTCGAGGTCGCCGATCTTCAGGTTATGGCCGTACCAGAGGCCGCCCACCAGCGCGACCAGTGCCAATGTCACCGACACCTGAGCGACTTTCGGCGCGGCGAAGTTCGACAGCAGACGCCAGAAAGGATGCTCCCGCACGGCATCCTCTTTGCTGCGCACCACGGCTTTTTTGCTGATGCCAGCGTAAGAAATCGCCACCGGCAACAGGATCAGGTTGGTGAACACGATCACCGCCACGCCGATGGAGGCGCCGATGGCCAGCTCGCGGATCACGCCGATGTCGATGATCAGCAACGTGATGAAGCCGACGGCGTCCGCCAGAATCGCGATCATCCCCGGCAGGAACAACTGGCGGAACGTACGGCGTGCTGCGGTGAGCGCGCTGTCGGCGTCACTGGATTGCAGGGCGATGCCGTTGATCTTCTGCACGCCGTGGGAAATACCGATGGCGAAGATCAGAAACGGCACCAGCATCGAGTAGGGATCAAGGCCGAAACCCACTACATGCATGAGGCCCAACTGCCAGATCACGGCGATCAGCGTAGTGCTCAAGACCGCGATGGTGCTGCGGGCGCAGCGGGTGAACCACATCAGCAGGACCAGGGTGATCAGGAAGGCGATGCCAAAGAACATCACAACCATGATCAGGCCATCGATCAGGTCGCCGACCTTCTTGGCGAAACCGACGATGTGAATCTCGACGTTGGGGTTCTGCGCTTCGTACTTGTCGCGAATCTTTTCTTCAAGCTGGTGGGAGAACTGACGGTAATCCAGCGGCAGCAGTTTGCTCTGGTCGTTGGGGTCCGGGTAGAACTCCTGCAGCGGCACATCGACAATGCTCGACTTGAAGTTGTTGGACACCAGACGCCCGACCTGCCCGGACTTGAGGACGTTATTGCGCAGCTTGTCGAGACTCTGTTGCGAGCCGTCGTAGCTCTGCGGAATGACCTCGCCGCCGGCGAAGCCCTCCTCCGTCACCTCGGTCCAGCGCACGCTGGGGCTCCACAGTGACTTGAGTCCGGAGCGGTCGACCCCGGAGATGTAGAACACCTCGTCGTTGATCTGCCGCAGGGTCTCCATGTACTCCCTGGAAAAGATATCGCCCTGCTTGGCCTCCACCGAAATGCGCACGGTGTTGCCCAGGTTCGCCAGGTCGTTGCGGTGCTCCATCATGTTCTGAACGAACGGATGGCCCAGCGGGATCATTTTTTCGAAGCTGGTGGACGGGCGCACCAGCGTCGCTTGCCAGAACAGAAAGATGCTGACCAGCAGACAGATGCCGATCACCGTCTTGCGGTTGTTGAAAATCAACTGTTCCAGGCGCGTCGGCTTGTCGTGATGGTGTTGAAGGTTGCTCATGGAAACGTGTCCTCGCCTGCTTGTTCTTATTGTTGAGCGCTGTCAGCGCCCGTCGGCGAGGTGACGCGAACGCCACCCTGTCCCACCAGAACCAGATTGCCTTTGTCGTCTTCAGCGACCCCGGACAGCGAAAGCCGATCGGGGCGATTGGCGACCGTGAAGCTTTGGCCATCGTCCGTGCTGCGCATGACGCTGCCGCCGTTGCCGACCAGCACGATGGCGTTATCGGGCATCAGCGAGGCATTGGCGATGCTGAACTCCAGCGGTCCGCGCTCACCCTGGAGCTGGACGGGCTCCCAGGTGGTGCCGAAATCGGTCGAGCGAAACAGATTGCCGCGCAGGCCGTAAACCAGGAGCGTGTTGGATTCCGCAGTGCCTACCGCACCGAACAACGAGCCCTGGTAGGGGCCTTCGAGCTTTTCCCATGTCTGGCCGTCGTCCGGGGAGCGGAACATGCTGCCCTGCTCGCCGACCACGAAAAGGCCCGCGTCCTTCACGTACGCAATGCCGTTGAGGTGGAACTGGTCTTCGTTGTCCAGACGGTCGCCGATGTCTTCCCAGTGCTGGCCACCGTCGGTGGTTTCCAGTACCGCGCCATAGGCACCCACCGCGATCCCGGTGGAGAGGTCCTTGAACCAGACATCCAGCAACGGCGCTTCACGTTTGAGGTCTTCGAACTGCTTGGTCCAGGTGGCGCCGGCATCGCTGCTGGCCAGGATCTGCGCATCGTGCCCCACCGCCCAGCCGTGTTGCTCATCGACGAAATACACCGCCGTGAGCATCTGACGCGTCGGCACCTTGGCCTGGGTCCAGGTGTTGCCCTGGTCGTCGGAATAGAGAATGTGGCCGCGATCCCCCACCGCCACCATGCGCTTGCCGGCATGGGTCACGTCCAGCAGCAGGCTGCGGGAGGCTTTGGCGGATTCGAGGGCGTAGACGGCGGAGTCGCCAGCGTTGGCAGGTTTGTCGACGGGTGCCACGGCGGACGTGGTGTCAGCGGCCAGGGCGGCGCCGCAGAAGATCGGGGAGATAAGCAGAGACAGAGCAGCGTGGAGAGGCAGGCTCTTGAAAAGCGTCCGGGCACTGAAATGGCCCCGAATGACCGCAAACCGAGTGCGCCGAATGACGGGCTCACGCATGGAGCTACCCCTTTCTTTATTTTTATTAGGTTCTTCGGGAGGCGATTTTGACAGCGCAGGCGCTCTAGCCTGCAGGCGACGCAGCCCCACCGAAGCGACCCCATCCTAGTCAGCTTTGGAAACGTATGACAATCGACATGACGTTATCTTTTGTTAAGCAACGGGGCGCTGATTGGCGCGTTATCACTGGGAGTGATTGAGCGGACCCACTGTGAATAGCGTAGCCGGGCCACTAAGCTTAAGTTCGAGGGTAAACCGTGCCGGGCAGCGCGCCGGCGGCACGGTTTGCGGCAAGGCTCAGAAAGCGTAGGTGAGCGCCAGGGTCGATATCGTTGTCCGGGCAGACTGGCTGCTGGCGTTGCCCCCCACACGGAAGCGGTCACCGCTCTGGGTATCGTTGATCAGGGTGCTGCCTTTAGTCTCCGCGTACACCTGATGATCCACCCCAGCCTTCAGTAAAAACTCCGGATTGACCTGATAGGTCAGCGCTACAGCCAGGCTCTGCATACGCCCGCTGTTACCGTTTTCGCCTTTATAGTTCACGCCAGTCAGATGATGGCGATCCTGATCTCGCCCCTTGACCCACTGGCTGTATTTGAACTTGCCTTCCAGGGTCCAGTTGCGGAAATGGTAGAGACCCACCAGCCCCAGGTAGGGCGTGTCGTAGGTCTGCTGATAGGAAATCCCTTTGTCCCCCGCCGGGAACTCTCCGGACTCATCGCGGAAGCCGTCGTCCGAAGAATAGGTGTAGCGACCACCTCTCGCGTGCCAGCCAAACTGGTTACGCTGATAGCCGAGCAGTACGCCCAATGCCAGGTCATCGCGCTGGAGCGCCCAGGCGGTGGCGGCAAATTCAGCTTGCCAGGCTTTGGTCACTCGTGTGTCAGGATGGTCCGAATAGTCACTCCAGTCGGCATGCTCACCGTCCAGCCAATCGTAATCCTTCATATGACCGTCGCCCTTCGCCACTCGCGTCCAGCCGTTCAGATCAAGGGAAAGCCAATTCACCGGCTGGTAGTTCAAACCCAGGTGCAGCGTCGGCACCTGCTTCATGCGCCAGTTCAACTGGCTGATCTTCTGTCCACTGTAGGGGTCATACACCCTCTCCCGCGCCTGCCCGTTGAGTAAGCCGACACCCAGGCTTGCCCCAACCGCCCCCAACTGAAACTGCTCCTCGCGGGTCGTCTGCGCCTCGGCAAACGCCTCGGTGCCCAACGCAGCCAGCCCTAGCCACAATAGCGTTTTCCTGCCCTTCATCACCCACTCCGCACTCTTCTTATTGAGAATCTTGTCCAGCGCCGCACGCATCTGAACAAGGAGCGAAAGGATGAAGACCCGCGAAGGAAATTTCTGCCGGGCGGTTCTGAAGGATTTGCGTGAAAGCTAAACGTTGGTATTGGGAAATTGCCTACAAAACCGTCGAACGCCTGTTCAGTGACGCAGCAACTTGCGCAACGGCACCCCATCCTTGAGCACCGGTGACTTGATGACGATGTAGCTGAAGTACTTCGAAATCCCGATGTTTTTGTCGAGCAGGCTTTCCACCACTTCCTGGTAGTGCTGGATGCTGCGGGTCATGAAGCGCACCAGGTAGTCGTAGCCGCCGCTGATCAGGTGGCATTCGAGGACTTCGTCCACCAGGCGGATGTTGGATTCGAACTTGGCGAAGTCTTCGCGCTTGTGGTCGCTGAGGGTGATTTCGGTGAAGACGGTGACCGAGTCGGTGATCTTGGCCAGGTTCAGATGCGCTTTGTAGCTGGAGATATAACCGGCCGATTCCAGCCGCTTGACCCGTTGCAGGCACGGGCTGGCGGACAGGCCGACGGCATCGGCGAGGCTGACATTGGTCATCCGGCCGTCCTTCTGCAGTTCGACCAGGATACTGATGTCGATCCGATCCAGTTTTACGAGCCCTTCCATCACGTACCTCTTGACTGCCGTTGTAAGACAATCTTCTAGCAAAATCAGCGCCGTAAAGACAGCTGATGCTGCGCCACCAGATCGGCCATGCTGTTAATGCAGTACTCCGCCGCACAAGGCGAAGGCTGGCGCGCCCGGTGGCGGCCGATCAGGCAGCGGTCCAATGAGGCGTAAGGGGCGACCGATGGTCGGGTGACGTGCAGGACCGGTTGCACCTGATCGCCCTGATCCGTGAGCCATTGCGGACCTTCGGCCAGAGAAATGAAATCTTCCGGTGCAATTCCCAGTCGCTCGCACAGCACGCCGCGATCCTCGGCATCGCGATCGCCACGCACCAGCAGTCGATAGAATTTGCGCAGGTAGAGCATCGCCCCCGGCGCGTCTTCGAACAGCGACCAGCTGCCCGCCGAACGGGCGAAGCTCATGCCCTCCTCCCAGCTGGCGTGCAGACCCCACTTTTCGGCCAACTGACGATGGGCGAAGCACAGCATGCCGCTGAAGCCCAGCTCGGCGAAGCGCGGATACAGGGTCGCAACGACCGCATAAAATTCGGCCAGCACCTCGTCCCTGGCCGGTTGCCCGCCGCGGCTGTCGAGCAGCGGTTGCAGCGCGGCCCAGACGCCTGAGTCGCGGTCCACCAGCACTTCATCGCAATCGATCAGTAACGCTCGGTACTCTGTTAGTCCAATTCCCGTCAGCCCCAATTCTGTCAGCCCCATGTGGATTGAACCTCCTGGATGCATCTGGCCCGTAGCGGGCAAGGCACTACTTCAAATTCGAGTTCAAGACCCGTGCCAAGGCGGCGTCGAGGATCTGCACGGCTTCATCGACCTGGGCTTCTGTTGTCACCAATGGCGCAAGGAAGCGCAGCACGTTGCGGTAAACGCCGCATTTGATGACCAGCAAACCACCGGCGCGGGCTTCGTCGATCACCCGTGCATTGAGGTCGGGATCCGGGGAGCGCTCCGCGTCATCCTTGACCAGCTCGATCGCCAGCATGAAACCGGTGCCGCGTACGTCGCCGATGCGCGGGTAACGCGCCTGCAAACCGATCAGGCCACGGCGAAGGCGTTCGCCCAGGACTTGGCTGCGCGCCAGCAGTTGTTCTTCCTCGAACGCGTCGATCACCGCCAGTGCCGCCGCGCAGGCCAAGGCGTTGCCGCCGTAGGTGCCGCCGAGGCCGCCGGGCAGTGGCGCATCCATGATGTGCGCCTTGCCGACCACACCCGACAATGGCAGGCCACCGGCAAGGCTTTTGGCGACAGTGACCAGATCAGGCTGGATGCCAGCGTGCTGGTAACCGAACCAGGTGCCGGTGCGACCGAACCCGGTCTGGATCTCGTCGAGGATCAAGACGATGCCGTGCTTGTCGGCCAAGGCGCGCAGTGCCTGGAGAAACGCCGGCGGCGCGGTGAGGAAACCGCCATCGCCCTGCACGGGTTCGATGAGGATTGCGGCGACGCGGTCCGGCGCGACTTGAGTGGCGAGCAGCTCATCCAGCGCTTTAAGTGCAACCTCGCTGCTCACGCCGCGATACGCATTCGGGTACGGCGTGTGGAACACCTCCGGCGCAAAAGGCCCGAAGTTCTGTTTGTAGGGTTGGCTCATGCCGGTGAGCGTGGTGCCGAGCAAGGTGCGCCCGTGGAAGCCGCCACGGAAGGCAATGACCGCCGAACGATTGGTGTGGGCACGGGCAATCTTCACGGCGTTTTCCACCGCTTCAGCGCCGGAGGTGAAGAACGCGGCCTTGTAGGCTTCCTGCCCGCCGATCATTTCGCAGAGGCGCTGAGCCAGGTCGAGATAAGGCGTATAGGCCGCCACCTGAAAGCAGGCGTGGGAGACTTTCTGCAATTGCGCTTGCACGGCGGCGACGACTTTCGGGTGGTTGTGGCCGATATTGAGCACGCCGATGCCGCCGACGAAATCCAGGTAACGCTTGCCATCCACGTCCCACAATTCGGTGCCTTGGGCGCGGTCGATCACCAGCGGGTGCGCGGTCACCAGGCCACGGGGCACAAATTGCTCGCGCTGACGGAGCAAAAGAGGGGTTTCGTCGACTTTGCTGTTCATGGCATTTCCCATCGTGAGTCCGGCAACCTGGAGGCGGTTGCGATGCTGTTCAGGTTACGGCGTGCGGGCAACGCACTTAGCCGAACTTGGCCCGTGAGAAATTCGGATCGACTGTTTTGGCCCCGCCTTTCAACAGATCCTGCGCCGGGCTTGGGGGATGATGTGGGCTGGCTCCCTACACTTCCCTCCAACGTCCTTTCAGCAGGAAACGCCCATGGCCTTGCTCTATAAAGCCGACCCCGCGCGCGCGCCACACTGGCAGACACTGTTCGCCGAACACGCCCCGGACATCGAATGGCGCGCCTGGCCGGACATCGGCAATCCCGAGGAGGTCGAGTATCTGGCCGCGTGGCAGGCGCCGGATGATCTGACGCAGTTACTGCCCAATCTGAAAGTGCTGTTCGCGCTGTCCGCCGGAGTGGACCAGTTGGATCTGTCGCGGTTGCCGGCGGACCTGCCGGTGGTGCGGCTGCTGGATCCGGGCATTACGCGGGGCATGTGCGAGTACGCGACGTGGGCGGTGTTGAGTCTGCATCGGGATATGCTTCGGTACCGCGAGCAGCAGGCGGCGCGTTGCTGGCAGGCGCATCTGTTGCAGCCGGCAGAGAACCGGCGCGTGGGGGTGATGGGGCTTGGCACCCAGGCGCAGCAGATTCTGGCGACGCTGGCGCCGTTCGGGTTTGCCTTGTCGGGCTGGGCGCGCAGTGTTCATGAGATTGAGGGGGTGGACTGTTTTGCGGGTCAGGCGCAGTTGGCGGCGTTTCTGGGGCAGTGCGATATTTTGCTGTGTGTGTTGCCGTTGACGGAGCAGACGGAGGGGATTCTGGACCGGAATCTGTTTGCGTTGCTGCCGCGGGGTGCGGGGCTGATCAATATGGGGCGCGGCGGGCATCTGGTCGAGGGGGATTTGCTGGAGGCGCTGGAGAGTGGGCAGTTGGGGGGCGCTATTTTGGACGTGTTGCAGGTGGAGCCGGCGGGGTCTGATCATCCGTTTTGGGGTCATCCGCAGGTGGTGTTGACGCCGCATGTGGCGGCGATGACGCAGCCGGCGAGTGCGTTTGGGGTGTTGCTGGAGAATATTCGGCGGTTTGAGCGGGGGGAGCGGATGGTGGGGCAGATTGATCGAAAACGGGGGTATTAAGATCTAGATCAAGGGCGTCTGCCTGGGGGCAGACCGTTTCGCCTTCGGCGACTTACTTTTGAAAAGCACCAAAAGTAAGCAAAAGTGCCTGCTCCTGGTTGGGCCCCTCGTTCCTCGGGGTTCCTTCACTCCGGTCTCGCTCCGTGGGCCCGCCGCCATCCGCCATCCATGGCGGGGGGCGGCTCTCGCGGCATCCATGCCGCTCGGCCCACTCCGCGAGACCTGCGTTCAGCCTGCACCAAAGTCGCGATTGGTGTCGTCTGGGCTATTTGCGTATGAAGATCAAAAGCAGATCAAAAGCAGATCAAGGGCTTCCCGGCTGAAGCCGGTCCCACTAGGTGCGCGCGGTGTTTTAGTGGGACCGCTTTAGCCGGGAAGCTTTTGATCTGATCGTTCCCACGCTCCGCGTGGGAATGCATCCCCTGACGCTCCGCGTCATCGGTCTCACTGATGTACGCGCCCTCATAATGGGACCGGCTTTAGCCGGGAAGAGGCCCGAGCAGTCGCTATCAATTTCGCGGTGTGCCACACGATGCTTTCCCGGCTAAAGCCAGTCCCACGGAAATCTAAAGCCTGTGCCCCCGGCAACATCCCGTAACCCCCACGCCGTTGACCACTCGTCGACCCGACCGCATCCTGCGCCGCCTCAAATTGGCAGTCATCAACAAGGTCATGTTCAAGGACGACAAAAAAGATCCCTTCGGGGAGAACTCGATTTTCAAAGGGCTTCCCAACGGGGGCGCGTCATGGACACCGTGGAATCCGCCTCCCGAACCCGTGCGGGCGCCCACTCCGATGCCTGAGCGATGGCCCGAGCCGAAGGCGCGTACCGACAAGGTATTCGCCAAATCCTGTACCGGGGAATGGTGCAGCACCGACGCCGGTACCACCGTAGAACCCGCCTCCAACTTCGGCGCAATCATGATGGCGGGCGCCATGCTGCTGCCCTCCGCCTCCGACGCCATTGCCGCCGCCCTTGGTGCAGACATGGGACTGGGCCGCATGGCCGGTGGCGGCATCATGCAGCGCAGCCATACCTGGCTGCTTCGCGGCGCCGGCGGCCCAGCGAGTCTGTTCATCCTGGGCATGCTCCCGGCGAAGATGGGCGACGGCACGCTCTATACCGATGACGAATTGCGCAAGCTGACTCAGGCGACCACGAGGGTGCGCTTCCAGCTGCGCCGTGATGCCGAAGGCGAGTTGCAGGTGTACGGCATCCACTCCAAGGCATCCGGCGACGACTCGGTCCGCACCGTGCAAGCCCGCTGGAATGCCGACAGAAGCGCGATGGAAGCCCATCTCAACGGCATCACCATCCTCATGACGCCCCGCCGGGGCCGACACGGGAGACTGGAACCGCTGGTCTACCCTGAAAACAGCGATGCCCGTTTAGGCACCCTCCTCGTCCACCCGATCCCGGACGACACCGACAGCCAGCTCGAAGGCCTCCCCGGCGAAGACATCACCGCCGAAGACTGCATTTTGGTCTTCCCCGCTGACTCGGGGCTGAGGTCGATGTATGTGGTGTATGCGCGGCCGTTTAATGGGGATCATGGGTATCACCTCCCCCCCAAAGGACTTTCCGCATTTCCTGATGCGGTTAAGGCGCCTTCAAAAACGAAGGTTCAGGGCGGTGGTGGCACTCGCAAACGATGGAAGGACCGCAAAGGCAGAATTTTCGAGTGGGATTCGCAGCACGGTACAGTTGAAATGTACGACAAACAGGGTAAGCATTTAGGTGAGTATGACCCGGATACGGGTGAGCAAACCAAGCCCCCAAACCCAGGCCGCAGAATCGAGAAGTAGGAGCATTCATGTACCCATGCATCAGCGGATTTCTAGCAGACAGCAGCGAAGACGAGTCACTTAAGTTCGAGCTTGATCTCGACGAATCTCATATCCAGGAAATCCTTCCAATACTTGGTCTTCGGAGCATCAATGAAATGGCAGCAGGCGAATGGCTGCTCTCGAATGAACAGATCATGAAAGTGTCGGCACTTGTGGGGCGGCCACTGCCTACTGACTTACAGATGTTCATAGGACTTGAAGCTTGAGCGGAACAACGTTTGAAGGGGACTGATTTATTAGCAGCGCTTCTCGATAAATTAATCTGTCCCCGTGCCAACTGGCGCTCGCCGACTCACGGCCGAATCCGGTCTCACTGAATGTAACCGCGAGTTGGGGAGACCGGCTTTAGCCGGGAAGAGGCCCGAGCAATCGATATCAACTTCGCGGTGTGGCAACTGACGCTTTCCCGGCTAAAGCCGGTCCTACAAACGTCAAAAGCATGTACGCGGTGTTCGAGACAAACTCCGTCTATCGCGTAGAGGCCAACCTCCCGGCAATCGCCGCTCCCACGTCTTGCGTCGAGCCCTTCCCGCCCAGGTCCGGGGTGATCGGGCCTTCTGCAATAACTTGTTCAATCGCCTGCAATATCCCGTCGTGGGCCGCGCGGTAGCGTTCGTCGCCGTTGCCGAGGAAGTCGAGCATCAGTGCGCCGGACCAGATCATCGCGATGGGGTTGGCGATGTTCTGTCCGTAGATGTCCGGCGCGGAGCCGTGCACCGGTTCGAACAACGACGGAAACCGCCGTTCCGGGTCGAGGTTGGCCGACGGGGCGATGCCGATGGTGCCGGCGCACGCCGGGCCGAGGTCGGACAGGATGTCGCCGAACAGGTTCGACGCCACGACCACGTCAAAGCGGTCCGGCTGCAAAACGAAGCGTGCGCACAGGATGTCGATGTGCTGTTTGTCCCACGTCACTTCGGGATAATTCGCCGCCATCAAGGCCGTGCGTTCGTCCCAGTACGGCATGCTGATGGAGATGCCGTTGGATTTGGTCGCGGCCGTCAGGCGTTTGCGCGGGCGGGTTTGGGCGAGTTCGAAGGCGAATTTGAGGATGCGGTCGACGCCCCGGCGGGTGAACACCGATTCCTGCAGCACGAACTCGTGTTCGGTGCCTTCGAACATCTTGCCGCCGACCGAGGAATATTCGCCCTCGGTGTTTTCCCGGATCACCACGAAGTCGATGTCGCCCGGCTTGCGTCCGGCCAGCGGACAGGGCACGCCGGGGAACAGGCGCACCGGGCGGATGTTCACGTACTGGTCGAAGTCACGGCGAAACTTGAGCAGCGAACCCCACAGGGAAATGTGGTCCGGCACCTTGTCGGGCCAGCCCACGGCGCCGAAGTAGATCGCGTCATAGCCCTTGAGCTGCTCGAACCAGTCATCGGGCATCATCTTGCCGTGGGCGAGGTAGTAGTCGCAGTGGGCCCAGTCGAGCACGTCGATGCTCAGGTTGAGTTCCCATTTTTTTGCCGCCTGTTCCAGTACCCGCAACCCTTCGGGCAGGACTTCCTTGCCGATGCCGTCGCCCGCAATCGCGGCGATTCTGAATGCCTTGCTCATGGTGCGCCCCTTGCAATGAATCAGTTCAAGCCGCCGATGTGGAAGGCTTTGACTTCAAGGTACTCGTCCAGGCCGTACTTGCTGCCCTCGCGGCCGAGGCCCGATTGTTTGATGCCGCCGAACGGCGCGACTTCCATCGAGATGATCCCGGTGTTGAGGCCGACCATGCCGAACTCCAGCGCTTCGCCGAAACGCCACGAGCGCTTCAGGTCCTGGGTGAAATAGTAGGCGCCCAAACCGAACGGTGTGGCGTTGGCCAACGCCAATGCCTCGGCTTCATCAGTAAAGCGCATCAACGGCGCCACCGGGCCGAAGGTTTCCTCGTTGGCCAGCAGCATGCCGGCGTGGGCGTCAGCCAGCACGGTGGGTTGCACGAACTGGCTGTCGCCTGTGGGAATGCCGCCGCAGAGCAGTCTGGCGCCCTGACTCAAGGCATCGTCGATGTGCCGGGCCACCTTGGCGACCGCCGCCGGGTTGATCAGCGGGCCGATGGTCACGCCCTCTTCCAGGCCGTTGCCGACCTTGAGCTTGCCCACCTCCTCCACCAATCGCGTGGCGAAACGGTCGTAGATGCCCGCCTGCACCAGAATGCGGTTAGCGCACACGCAGGTTTGTCCGGCGTTGCGAAACTTGCTGATCATCACCCCGGCCACGGCCTGTTCCAGGTCGGCGTCGTCGAACACCACAAACGGCGCATTGCCGCCCAGCTCCAGGCTCAGGCGCTTGATGTGCTCGGCGCTCTGGCGCATCAGCAGGCGCCCGACGGCGGTGGAGCCGGTGAAGGAAATCTTGCGCACCGCCGGGTTGCCGGTGAGTTCTTCACCGATACCGGCGGGCATTCCGGTGATGACGTTGAACACCCCGGCCGGAATGCCGACACGCTCGGCCAGCACCGCCAGGGCGAGGGCCGAGAGCGGCGTGAGGTCCGACGGTTTGACGATGACCGGGCAGCCGGCGGCCAGGGCCGGCGCGCATTTGCGGGTGATCATCGCGTTGGGGAAGTTCCACGGGGTGATCGCGGCGCAGACGCCCACGGGTTGCTTGAGGGTCAGCAGGCGGCGGTCGCCGCTCGGGGCCGGCATGGTTTCGCCGTAGACACGGCGCGCTTCTTCGGCGAACCATTTCACGAAACCGGCGCCGTAGCGGATTTCGCCCTTGGCCTCGTTCAGCGGCTTGCCCTGCTCGCAGGTCATGATCAGCGCGAGGTCGTCGAGGTGGTCGATCATCGCCTGGAACCAGCGCTCCAGCAGCGCCGCACGTTCTGCCGCCGGGCGCGCACGCCAGGCAGGCCAGGCACGTTCAGCGGCTTCGATGGCGCGGCGGGTGTCCACGGCGTCCATGGCCGGCACCTGGGCAAGCAGATCGCCGGTGGCAGGATCGCGGACGTCGAGGGTGGCGCCGCTGTCAGCAGCGATCCACTGGCCGTTCACATAGGCGCGTTCAGCCAGCAGGCCGGGGTCTTGCAAGCGATTCTTGAGCATGGTCGAGTCCTGATCCGAGACAGATTCCAGTCTAGGGATCCGGCTCGAACGAGGATGCCGAAAGCGTCTTCAAACCAGCGTGCCGTGCTGAAATTCACGTCAGGACGGCAGGCTCTGCTACGCCTTCAGCGAGCCCAGCAAGCCTTGCAAAAAGCGCTCACCGGCGTCCATCTGGCTGACCTCGATAAACTCGTCCGGCTTGTGCGCCTGCTCGATGGAACCCGGGCCACACACCACCACCGGCACGTCCAGCCGCTGCTTGAACAAACCGCCTTCGGTGCCGAACGACACCTTGGTCATGCCGGTGTCCGGCGCGGCGAATTGCTTGAGGAAGCTCACCGCTTCGACCGTCGGGTGCGTGTCCAGGCCGGGATAAACGTTGATGGTTTCAATTTCGATGGCCGCGACGCTGGAGAGCTTCTGCGCCTCGCGCACGATCACTTCGGCGCGCTCGCGCATCTGCTCGATGAACTGCTCCAGATTGTCGGCCGGCAGGTTGCGCACCTCGAAATCCAGGGTGCACAGGTTCGGCACGATGTTCAGCGCCTTTCCGCCGCCGATCTGCCCGACATGCACGGTGCTGTAGGGGACGTCGTAGTCGGTGTCCTGGGCGCCGTGTTGCTGCAAATGCTGTTGGCTCTCCCGCAGGGAGGCGATGAAGTCGCAGGCCACGTGAATGGCATTGACCGAGCGCGGCGCCAGGGACGAATGCGCCTCCTGACCCCGGCAATAGGTCCGGTAGGAGCCCTTGCCCTTGTGGCCCAGCACGAATTGCATGTTGGTCGGCTCGCCGATCACACACAGAAACGGTCGCACCGGTGCCAGGTGCAGCACGTCGAGCAAACGCCGCACGCCGACGCAACCGATCTCCTCGTCATGGGACAGGGCCAGTTGCAGCGGGCGGTTGAGTGGGCGTGTGAGTGAGTGCTCTGCCGCGTCGAGCATGGCGTCGATGGCCAGGGCGATGAAGCCCTTCATGTCGCAACTCCCGCGGCCATAGATGCGCCCGTCCTGCAAGGTGGCGGCGAAGGCCGGAAAGGTCCACGCCTGCCCCGCCGCCGGCACCACGTCGGTGTGGCCGGAGAGCAACACGCCGGGCTGGTCTTTGGGCCCGGTGCTGGCAAACAGGTTGGCCTTCTTGCCACTCTCGTCTTTGACGATCAGCGACTCGATGCCCTTGCTCAGCAGCAGGTCGCGGACGTAGTCGATCAGGGCCATGTTGGACTCCGACGACACGGTTTCGAAGGCCATCAGCCGTTTCAGAATCTCGAGAACGCGGGGTTTCATGAGGCGTGGCTCCGTTGCGCGGCAGGAAGGGCAAAACGAGTGATGGAGAATGCCTCGATCGGGGTCGTGGTGCGACCGGTGTCGAGCAGTTCGGCCATCACGTCACCGACGCCGGGGCCCAGCTGGAAGCCGTGGCCGCAAAAGCCGAAGGCGTAGAACAGGCCGTCGACAGTGCCGCTGGGCCCCATGACCGGCAGCGAATCCGGCAGGTAGCCTTCAATGCCGCTCCACACGCGGATGATGTTCAGATTCCCCACGCCCGGCAGCAGGCGCCGCATCTGCTCGGCCTGATTGAGGATGCTGCGCGGCTCGACAGCGGCGCGACGGTTGAGCATGTCGGGCTTGCTGCGAAAACCGCCGCCGATGACGATATTGCCCCGGGGAATCTGGCGGAAATAGATCACCTCTTCAGCAATCTTGGTGTACACGCCGATCACCGTCGGCAAGGCGTAGGGCACCGGTTCCGTGACCGCCATCTGCGGGCCGTGGGTGTCCAGCGGCACCGGTTCGCCGAACTGCGCCGAAAGTTTCTGGCCCCAGGCGCCGGCGGTGATCAACAGCTGCGCGGCGTGGAACTGACGGCCGTCCGTGGTGGTGACGTGAAAATCACCGCCCACTTTTTCGACCTCGGCCACTTCAGTACGCTCCTCGATCTGCGCCCCCAGACGCCGGGCGGCGCGGGCAAAGGCCGGGGCAGCGAGGCGCGGGTTGGCGTGACCGTCGTGGGGGGCGTAGGAGCCGCCTTTGACATCAGAACCGAGGAAGCCGAAGCGCTGATGCAGCTCGGCGCCGCGGTAGATTTTCAGGTCCAGTTGTTCGGCTTCCGGCGCGGCGGCGTAGGCCTCCAGCTCGGCGATTTCGTCTTCGCGGTAACACACACGCATGTGCCCGCTGGGAATGAATTCGAGGTCGTCGTCGATCAGTTCCGGCAAGCGTTTCCACAACGCCCACGAACGGTTGGCCAGCGCCAGTTGCCCGAGGAATCGCCCTTGCCGACGGACGTTGCCGAAGTTCACGCCGCTGGCGTACTGGCCGATCTGGTCCCGTTCCAGCAGGATCACCGACTGCCCGCGCCGACGCAGAAAAAACGCCGTCGCCGCGCCCATCAAGCCGCCACCGACAATCACCACATCCGCTTTTTGCACGCTCATGGCGACACCTCCTCAATGAGCATCGACAACGGTTTGACCGGCGCTTGCCCGCGCTGGCGACCGACTTCCTGCACCTGCACGCCGGCCTCGGCGGCGATCACTTCAGCCCCCGCCTGGGAGCAATAACGCCCCTGGCACCGGCCCATGCCGACCCGGCTGAAGGCCTTGGCCCGGTTGACTTCACAGGCGCCCTTCTCATTGACCGTGCGGCGCAATTCGCCGGCCGTGATCATCTCGCAGCGGCAGACGATGGCGCTGTCGGGCAAGGCCTTGGCCTGTTCGGCAGGCCAGGGAAACGCTTCGGCCAGGCCCAGACGAAACTGGTCCATCACCCCAAGTGCTTTTTGTTCTTCGTCACGCAGCCCGGCATTGAACGGTTGTTTGAGGTCTTCGAGCAGCGCCAAGGCCACTCGGCGTCCGGCGTGCTCGGCGGCATCGGCGCCGCGAATTTTCGCCCCGTCGCCGGCGGCATAGACGCCGTCTACCGAGGTACGACCGGCCTCGTCCGTCGCCAGCCACCATTGGCTGGAAGCCTGATCGAAGGCCATGGCGCAACCGGCCAGATCACCCAGTTGGGTTTCAGGGCGCAGGTGATAACCCAATGCGACGGCATCCGCCTGCACGGTCAAGGCCTTGCCGCTGCCGGTGGTGAAGCGCACGCCTGCCACGCCATTGGCGGCATCGCCCAACACCTCTAACGGCTTGACGCCGAGATGCACGGGTACTTTGGCCTGGTACAACTGCGCCAAAAATTTCATGCCGGTCCACAACAGCCCCGGTCGTGCCAGCAGTTTTGGCAGGGCTTTAAGACGCAGGCTGAAGGGCGAGGTATCGAGTACCGCGGCCACTTCGGCGCCGGCTTTGACGTACTGGCTGGCGACCAGATAAAGCAAGGGCCCGCTGCCCATGAACACCACCCGATGGCCGATAGACACGGCCTGATTTTTCAGAGCGATCTGCGCCCCGCCCAGGCTGTAGGTGCCCGCCAGTTGCCAGCCTTCGATGGGCATCAAGCGGTCGGTGGCGCCGGTGCAGAGGATGAGCGCGTCATAGTCCAGCGTGGTATGACGGCCCTGATTCGCGCAGCACAACTGCCCCGGCGTGAGGTTCCACACCAGCGTGTCCGGGCGGTAATCGATGGCGCCACGGATGCGGTCGAAGGTCTGGTGCAGGTCCTTGGCCTTGTCGGCTTCGCTGCCATACAAGGTGGAGTAATCGCGGGTGAATCCGTCCGGCTGGCGGCGGTAGATCTGCCCGCCGTCGCGGCGGTTCTCGTCCACCAGAATCGGTTTGATGCCGGCCGCCAGCAAGGTTTCGGCGCAACGCACACCGGCCGGTCCCGCACCGACGATGACGACGCGATGGGTGCTCAACTGTGCAGTGGCCATGTCGCCTCCGGTTGTGTGGTGACGATGTCCAGCCCGTCGCGGACTTCATTGGAGCAGGCGCGCAGGCGTTCACCGCCACGGGTCCAGACCCAGCAATCCTGGCAGGCGCCCATCAGGCAGAAACCGGCGCGGCGGCCGCTGTCGAATTCCGACTGGCGCAGCGCGGTGCCCCGGGTCAGCAACGCCACCATCAGCGTGTCGCCCTGCAACGCTTCGATTGGCGCGCCATCAACAGTCAGGTTGACCGTCGGCCGGCCTTGTTCGGCCAGCCTCACAAAACGCCCTTTCATGCATACGCTCCAAAGCTTGTGGTGGTAACGCCGCGCTGGGTCGCCAGCAGATCGGCGCCGTCGCGGTGACAGAGAATTTCGCTGCCGTTGTCCAGCGTGCGGCGGCTCGGCGCGGTGCGGTTGCACAGGCCGTCAATGCGCACCGGGCAGCGATTGAGGAAGGTGCACAACTCCGGCAGGTTGGCCCGCTCGCCGATCGGCGGCAGCTCGCCATGGGTGGCGCCGCAGGTTTCCAGCCAGCCCTGACGCAGTTCCGGCACCGAATGGATGAGCAGGTCGGTGTACGGGTGGTACGGCGCTTCGGCAAACGACTCGCGGCGGCCGGCGTGGACTTTGTGGCCGCTGTACATCACCACGATGTCGTCGCACAGCGCGCGCACCGTGGAAATGTCGTGGCTGATGAACAGGTAGGACACGCCCAGTTGCTGACGCAGGTCGCGGAGCAGTTCGAGAATCGCCGCGCCAACCACGGTGTCGAGGGCCGAGGTGACTTCATCACAGAGGATCAGGTCGGGCTTGGCCGCCAGCGCCCGGGCCAGGTTGACCCGCTGCTTCTGCCCGCCCGACAGTTCATTGGGGCGGCGCTCGGCCATGTCTCGCGGCAGGCGCACCAGATCGAGCAGCTCGCCGATGCGCGCCTGCAACGCCGCGCCCTTGAGACCGAAATACATTTTCAGCGGACGGCTGAGGATGTTCGCCACGCTGTGCATCGGGTTGAGCGCAGTGTCGGCGTTCTGGAAGACCATCTGAATGCGCCGAAACTGCTCCGGCGTACGCTCGGACAGACTGCCGCCCAACGGCTGGCCGTCGAAGGTCAGGCCACCCAAGGCCGGGGTCAGCAGCCCCGCCACCACCCGCGCCAGGGTGGATTTGCCTGAGCCCGATTCGCCGATCACACCGATGGCCTGGCCCCGCCGCACGGTCAGGTCGATGTCTTCCAGCACGCGAATCGCCGGCATGCCGTGCATGTTTTTGTTGCCGTAGCCGGCGGTCAGGCCGGTGATGGTCAGCAGCGGCGCTTCTTCAGCCACGCCACAGGGCGGACGAATGCGCGTGTCAGGGCGCGCGGCGGCGAGCAGGCTGCGGGTATATTCGTGGGCCGGTGCCTTGAGCAACGGCGCGGTGGCGCTTTGTTCGAGGATCTGCCCGCCGTTGAGCACGACGATCTGGTCGGCCATCTGCGCCACCACGGCCAGGTCGTGGGACACGTAAACCGCCGTGGCGCCCCGCTCGCGTACCACACGTTTGAACGCGCGCAGCACGTCGATCTGGGTGGTGACGTCCAAGGCGGTGGTTGGCTCATCGAGCACCACCAGCAGCGGGTCGCTGATCAGCGCCATGGCGGCCATCACCCGTTGCAATTGCCCGCCGGAAACCTGGTGCGGGTAGCGGCGGCCAATGCGTTCCGGGTTTGGCAGGGCCAGGTCGCGGAACAGGCCGATGGCCTTGGCTTCCAGCTCCGCGCGGGTGCCGAGGCCGTGGATCAACGGCCCTTCGACCACTTGATCGAGGAGTTTTTTCGCCGGGTTAAAGGCGGCCGCCGCGCTCTGGGCAATGTACGAAACGCGATTGCCGCGCAGACCCTGCAACTCTTTTTCGCTGAGGGCGAGCATGTCGTGGTCGCCGACCTGCACCACGCCGCCGGACAACCGGCAGCCCCTTCGCGCATAACCGAGCAAGGCCAGGGCAATGGTGGTTTTGCCGGAGCCGGACTCACCGATCAGCGCCAGCACTTCGCCTTTCTCCAAGGCAAAACTCACGCCCTTGACGATCTCCACTTCGCTGCCCGGATCCCCGGCCACCACGCGCAAGTCTTCGACGCGAATCAACTGGGTCATATCAATGGCCTCCCGAGCGGCGACCGCGTCGCGATGACAGGTAGTCGATCAGCAGATTGACGCCGATGGTCAGCGTGCCGATGGCCAGCGCCGGAATGATGATCGCCATCGCGCCCTGATTGAGGCCGCCGATGTTTTCCCGCACCAGCGAACCGAGGTCAGCGTCCGGAGGCTGCACGCCGAGGCCCAGAAAACTCATGCCGCTGAGCAACAGCACGATGTAGCCGAAACGCAGGCCCAGGTCGGTCAGCACCGGGTTGAGCATGTTCGGCAGGATTTCCCGGCACGCCACGTACAACTTGCCTTCGCCCCGGGTGCGCGCCACTTGCACGTATTCCAGGGCTTCGATATTCACCGCCATGCTGCGGGCCACCCGGAACGAGCCGGGGATGTAACTGATGACCGCCGTGCAGATCAGCAGCGTCACCGACGAGCCAAACGCCGAGACCATGATCAGCGCGAGCATTTTGCTGGGTATCGAAATGAAAGCATCCATGATCCGGCTGATGATTTCGTCCAGCCACTTGGGCGAGACCACCGACAGCAGCGCGCAGCCGGTGCCGAAGGTGCTGGCCAACAGCGCCGCCACCAGCGACAGGCCGACGGTGAAGCGCGCGCCCACCAGCACCCGGCTGAGCATGTCGCGGCCCAGGTAGTCGGTGCCGAAAGGATGCGCCACGCTGAAGCCTTCGAAGATGTTGTCGGAGATCACTTCGCCGACCGGGTGCGGCGCCAGCCACGGGCCGAACAGCGCCACCAGCAGCCAGATCACACAGACGGCAGCGCCGACAAGTCCCAGCCAGGACGGGTTGCCGGAGACCTTGGCCAGTGCCAGGGCTGAAGACGCAGGCCTGGATTTCGCAATGAGCGGGTTCATTGGTTTCTCAGCCTCGGGTTGGAGAGGATGGCGCAGAGGTCGGCGAGCAACACCAACGCCAGATAGGCCGCGCAGAACAGCATGGTGCAGGCTTGCACCAGGGCCATGTCGCGGTTGGTCACGGCATCGACCATCAGGCTGGCGATGCCGGGGTAGTTGAAGATGGTCTCGACAATCACCACCCCGCCAAGCAGGTACGACAGGCTCAGGGCGATGGCATTGGCAATCGGCCCGATGGCGTTGGGCAAGGCGTGGCGCAGCACGATGCGGATCGGGCTGACGCCTTTGAGCCGGGCCATTTCCACGTACGGGCTGTCGAGCTGGTCGATGACGGCGGCGCGGGTCATCCGCGCCATTTGCGCCACAATCACGCAGCACAGGGTCATCACCGGTAACGCGTAGGTGCGCAGAAATTGCAGCGGCGACGTGATGTCGGTGGCGTAGGACAGCGCCGACAGCCAACCGAGGTTGACCGCGAAAATCAGCACCGCCAGGGTCGCCACCAGAAACTCCGGCACCGCGACCATCGCCAGGGTGATGAAGCTCAGGCAGCTGTCGATGCGCCCGCCCCGGCCCATGGCCGAACCGATGCCGAGGATCAGCGCCAGCGGCACCGACACCAGCGCCGTGGCGCCCGCCAGCATCAGCGTGTTCGGCACCCGGCCCGCCATCAATTCACCCACCGGCATGGCGTTGGACACCGACTGGCCCATATCGCCGGTGAGCAAATTCATCAACCAGTGCAGATAGCGCAACACGCCGGGTTGATCCAGCCCCAGTTTCAGGCGCAGTGCCGCCACCTGTTCCGGGGTGGCGAACTGGCCGAGGGATTGCTGCGCCGCGTCGCCCGGCAGCACGGCCGTGATCGCGAACACGACCATCGACACGATCAACAGGGTCACGACCCCGGCACCGAGGCGCCGGCAGATCAACCACAGCGTATGGCTATTCATCGCACTGCCTCCTCAAGCGTCCAGCCACACCTGCTCGGCGAACATGTAACCCATGAAGCCGCCCAACGGGTTGGAGTCGTAGCCCTTGATGCGCTGGTCGACGCCGTCGATATTGCTGATAAACACCGGCACGCCGATGCCGCAGTGATCGTGCACCAGGGTCTGCATGTCGCCGTACATCTTGGCGCGCTTGGCGTCGTCGGTTTCCCCCCGGGCCAGCATCAGCAACTGGTCGAACTGATCGTTCTGCCAGCCGGACTCGTTCCACGGCGCCTTGGACTGGAAGAACTGCGAGAACATCACGTCGGCGTTCGGTCGCGGGTTGATGTTGCCGAAGCTCAACGGGTGCTTCATCCAGTGGTTGGACCAGTAGCCGTCGCTCGGCAGGCGGTTGACGTCCAGCTTGAGCCCGGCCTGTTTCGCCGATTGCTGCAGCAGCACGGCGATGTCCACGGAACCTGTCGCGGCAGGCGATGCCATGACCGGCATGGTGATGCTTTCCATGCCGGCTTTCTTCAGCAGGAATTTGGCTTTTTCCGGGTCGTAGACCGTCTGCGGCAAGTCGGTGTTGAAGTAGCGCGAACCCGGCGCAATCGGGTGATCGTTGCCGACCACGGCAAAGCCCCGGAACACGGCGGACTTGACCTGTTCGCGGTCCAGCAGCAGTTTCATGGCCTGGGTGAATTCCGGGCTTTTGCCGGGGAGCTGGTCCTGGCGAATGATCAAGTCAGTGTAGTTGCCCGAGGGTGCATCGACGACGCGGTGTTTGGGGCTGGCGGCGATGCGCGTGGTGGAGCGCGGGTTGACCTCGTTGATCATGTGCACGTCGCCGGACAGCAACGCGTTGACCCGCGATGGCTCGTCGGCGATGGCGATGAATTCGATCTCGTCGAGGTACGGCAGGCCCGGCTTCCAGTAGTTCTTGTTGCGCACCGCGACCGAACGTACACCCGGCTTGAACTCGCCGACGGTGAACGGCCCGGTGCCGATGCCTTTGTTGAAATCGGTGGTGCCCTCGGGAACGATCAGCAGGTGCGACACGGCGAGAATCGACGGCAGTTCGGCGTTCGGCGCACTGAGGCGGATCTGCACTTCATTCGGGCCGGTGGCCTTGATCTCGGCAAACTGTTCCATCAGCGGCATGACTTTGGACCCGGTCAGCGGGTCCTTGTGGCGGCTGAGGGAGAACACCACGTCGGCGGCGCCGAGGCTCTTGCCGTTGTGGAAGGTCACGTCCTTGCGCAGGGTGATGGTCCACAGCGTGGCGTCGACATTGTCGATGCGCTCGGCCAGTTCCAGTTGCGGCACCAGGTGCTTATCGAAACGGGTCAGGCCGTTGTAGAACATGTAGTGACGGGCATAGTCGGTGGACAGCGCGCCCTTGGCCGGGTCGAGGGTGTCGGCGGTGGAACTGGACATGCCGGCGACGCGGATCTTGCCGCCAGGCTTGCCTTTGCCGCCGGCAGTGGCTTCTTCGGCGAACAGTTTGCCGGCGCTGCCGAACAGGCTGCCCGCCCCCGCTGCGGCGACACCGGCCAGGCCGAGCATCTGCAAGGCGTTGCGCCGCGACATGCCGCGATTGAGGCCTTCGAATACCCGCAGGCTGTCTGGGCCGAAGATAAGCTCGGGGGTGTCTTTGTGGTCAGTCATATCAAGGCTACCTGTCGATGATCGGGATATTCGAGTGCTCACGGATGTCCGGAGCGTCCTGGAAACGCAGACGACGGTGACGCTACAGCGGGCGACTCAGTGAACGGCTCAGTGCATGACTCAGTGCAAATAGTCCTGGAAGCGGTAATACGCGCCCACGAACGGCAGAAACCAGGGCTTGCCGAAGTGCCCGGGGATCGCCGGCCATTCCAGTTCACGCCAGGGGTTGGCCGCCGCGTTGCCGGCCATGACCTCCGCCATGACCTGGCCCATGTGCACGGACATCTGCACGCCATGGCCGCTGTAACCCATGGAATGGAACACGCCGCCGTGCTGGCCGGCGCGGGGCAGACGGTCGGACGTCATGTCCACCAGACCGCCCCAGCAGTAGTCGATTTTCACGTTGGCCAATTGCGGGAACATGTTCAGCATCGCCGCCTGCAGCACCTTGCCGCTCTTGGCGTCGGACACGCCGTCGGACATGGCAAACCGCGCACGCCCGCCAAACAGCAGGCGGTTGTCCGGGGTCAGGCGAAAGTAGTTGCCGATCATGCGGCTGGTCACGTAGGCCCGGTGCTGCGGCAATAACTCGTCGATCAGCGTCTGGGGCAACACTTCGGTGGCGATGACAAAACTGCCCACCGGCACGATCCGACGGCGGTACCAGCCGAGGTCGCCGTGCTGGCAAGCGCCGGTGGCCAGCAGCACTTGGCCTGCGTGCAGCGAACCCTTGGCGGTGTTGACCTGATAACCGCCGGCCTCGGGCTTCCAGTCCTTGACCGGGGTGTGTTCGTAGATCATTGCGCCGCGTCGGGCAGCGGCTTCCGCCAGACCGACACCGAAGCGGCCAACGTGCATCTGCACGCCGTTGCGCTGCAACAAGGCGCCATGGAATTGCGCCGAGTTGACTTCGGCTCGAGTCTGCTCGGCATTCAGCAGCTCGACGTCGGCGTCCACCTCCTGGCGGATCAGCTCGCAGGTGCGGGCCAGGCCTTCGTAATGCAGGGGTTTGGCGGCCAGCTTGAGCTTGCCGTTGCGCAGCAGATCGCAGGCGATCCTTTCCTGCTCGACCAACGAAACCACGGTCTGTACCGCGCTTTCGTAGGCCTGGTAATAGGCACGCGCTTTGGCTGCACCGAGACTGGCATGCAGGCCGGCGTAATCCTGCGCCACGCCGGTGTTGCACTGGCCGCCGTTGCGACCGGAGGCTTCACCGATCACGCGACCGGCATCCAGCACCACCACGCTGGCCCCCTTGAGCGCCAGCGCCCGCGCCGCCGACAGACCGGTGAACCCACCGCCGATCACGGCCACGTCGACCTGCCCGGGCAAGCCGCCCAGTTGGGCACCGGTGAAGGCCGGTGAAGTGTCGAGCCAATAGGATTCACTGCCCATCTTTAACCCCTTGTGTCCAAACCTGCGTGGCGGAACCGGTAGACAGCGCCTGAGTTACAGGCCCACCAGCGCCGGCAGCCCACCGATGTCGGTGATCTGCTGGTACTCGAAGTACGCATTCGCCGGCACTTCATGACCACGGGCCACGAAGGCCTTGTGCTTGATCTTCATGTCGTGGGCCGACATCAGGTCGTAACGGAAGCTCGAAGACACATGCAAGATGTCTTCCGGGCCGCAGCCGAGGTTGTCGAGCATGAATTCAAAAGCGGCCAGCCGCGGTTTGTAGGCCTGGGCCTGTTCGGCGGTGAAGACCTTGTGGAACGGCGCGCCGAGCTTGTCGACGTTGGACATGATCTGGCTGTCGCTGGCGTTGGAGAAGATCACCAGGGGAATCTTGTCGGCGATCTTCGACAGACCGGCCGGCACGTCGGCATGGGGGCCCCAGGTCGGCACCGCGTCGTAATACAGCTGGCCTTCATCGCGGTACTCGACGCCCCAGCGTTTGCAGGTACGGGCCAGGGCGGTCTTGAGGATCACGTCGTACGGCTGCCAGTCGCCCATGACCTGATCGAGGCGATAGGCGGAAAAGTCTTTGACGAACTGGTCCATCTGTTCAGGCTTGACGCGGTCGGCGAAGAGCTCGCGGGTCATGGTGCCCATATGGAAATTGGTGAGCGTGCCGTAGCAGTCGAACGTAATGAATTTGGGACGAAGAAAGCTCATTGAGTGCGGTCCTGAAGTCAGTTGAGTGTGGCAAGCGTTCGCTGCCCTGGCGGCGCGGCGATACGGCCAGTGCTGCTCGCCTTCCGGCACACCGCCGCCCACCACGCGGATCAGCCCGGCGGCGTCGGCGATGGTC
>NZ_JBNNGV010000025.1:0-73908 GCF_050268485.1 Pseudomonas sp. NPDC078416
GAGCAACTGGCCGTAGGTGGCCGTGTGCGCGGGCTGATGTTTCGGAATGGTGGTCCCCGCGAACCGGCCGGTACAGCCGACGCATCTCTATCGTCCGAACCAAAGCGTTCGCGGGCAAGCGCGCTCCTACAGGTTTTGCGACGGACAATCGTCCGGGTTTGTCTTTGGGAATTGCGCTGAAAACATGCTGCCACCTGGCCTCAGCCCAGAATCCCGCGCACGATGAAGTACAGCAGCGACGGCCCCAGCAGGCAGCCGAGCCCGGTGTGGAAGGTCGCCGTCAGCGCGCCGTAAGGCACCAGTCGCCGATCCGTCGCCGCCAGCCCTGCTGTCACGCCACTCACGGTGCCGGCCAGACCGCCAAACACCATCGCCGAACGCGGGTTATCCAGCCCCATCCAGCGCGCGGCCATCGGGGTGCCAACCATCACCAGAATGGCTTTGATCAGACCCGTCGCGATCGACAGCGCCATGACATCCGAAGTCGCGCCCAACGCGGCACCGGTCACCGGCCCGACGATGTAGGTCACCGCGCCCGCGCCAATGGTGGTGATGCTTACCGCATCGCGGTAACCGAACGCGTACGCCACGCAGCAACCAACAATGAACGGCAGCAATGTGCCCAGCAGCAGCGAGAACGCACCGACCCAGCCAGCCTTTTTCGCTTCGGTGGCCTGCACTTCGAAGGCCGTGGCGACGATGGCGAAATCACGCAGCATCGACCCGCCCATCAGGCCGATCCCGGAGAACAGCGCCAGGTCCGCCAGCCCTTTCTGGCCCCCGGTCATCGTGCCGCCGACCCACGCCAGCACCAGGCCGATGACGATCGCAATGGCCGAACCATGGATGCGCCCGAACGTCAGGCGCTTGGACAGCACCACCGAAATCCACATCACCACGCCCACGACCGCAAACGCGGTAACGAGGCCCTGACTGATCAGGTCTTTCTGAATGAGCTCCCACATATCAGCGGCCTCCTGCTGGCGAAACAGTCGGCGCGATCACCGGAAGCGGGTTCGCGAGTTCGTCCTCTTTGGGCAGGGGCTCGCCCTTGTTGATCCGGCTGATGACTGCAATCGTGCAGCCGCAGACCACCACCGACACCACCGCCGCGATGACCGCGATAGGCCCGCCCTTGAGCGCCGTGACGACGTTTTGCTGAGCAGCCATGGCCACGACGACCGGGATGTACATGGCGCCCCAGAAGCCGACGCCCATTTCGCAGCCTTCGCTCATGCCGCCGCGCTTTTGCATGAACAGCCGCGCGCAGATCAGCAGGATCATCGCGATCCCGACGCCGCCCACGTTGGATTTGACGCCCAGCAAAACGCCGAGCAGATCACCGAGAATCACCCCCGCGAGGGTGCAGATTGCGAGTAACGCCACGCCATAAATCACCATTGTTCTTATCCTCAAATTGCATCGTCGAAGTTGTTGTTTTTGTGTTCCTTCGAAAGCAGCAGTCGGTTTATGAGTGGCGGCGTTCCTCCTCTCGCGACAGCGCGCTGAGCGTGTCCAGCCGTGCGCCCTGGAAAGCGACGGCCGATCCTTGTTCGAAGACGCGTCGCGCCAGGCCCGTCAACACGGTGCCCGGCGGCAATTCGATCTGCAGCCGCGCGCCGCGCTCGTAAGCCGTCTGCACCGTGCTGCGCCAGTCGATCACCCGGCACATGTTGAACGCGAGGTCGTCGCGCACCTTGTCGGCGCTGAGCATCGGCCGCGCGGTGCTGCCACTGAGGTATTTCAGCGTCGGCGCCTTCAGCGAAACGTTGGCAAACGCGTCGGCGAGCGCCTGTGCAGGTTCTGCCAGCAGTTCGCAATGGGACGGCACGCTGACCGCCAGCCGCTTGGCCGCCGCAGCGCCCCGTTCTTTTGCAAGCGTCGCGACGGACGCCATGGCTTCGTCTCGCCCGGCGATGACGAACTGGTTATCGGCGTTGATGTTGGCCAGATAGACCGGCGTCTCAACGCTGTGAATGCATGCGATCAGGCTTTCGACCGAGGGTTGATCAAGGCCGATCAGCGCGGTCATGCCGTAACCCTGTGGATAAGCGCTTTGCATCAGCTCGCCCCGCAGGGCCACCAGACGCACGGCATCCGAAAAATCCAGAGCGCCTGCGATGACCGCCGCCGGATAAGCACCGATGGACAAACCTGCAACCATGTCGGGGATGTTGTCATCGGCCATTAACATACGCGCGCAGGCGACACCCGCGATCAACAAACACAGCTGAACCGCTCGCGTGGATTGCAGGGCCGTGGCCGAGTCCAGCGTCAGGACGTCCTCGTTCAATGCAGCGCTCGCTTCTGCCAGACACTGTTCAACCAAGGGATGATCCGGCAGGCCGTGGAGCATGCCCGGCTGTTGCGCGCCCTGGCCGGGAAACGCCCAGAAGCTGCTCATGCCGCAACCGCCTGCGCCAGCCAAGGGTTATCCACAAGCCGCGCGCCGTCTTCGGCTTTGAGCAGCACCTGTCCTGACGATCCGGCCCATTCGCGCAGCGCCACGCCACCAAACGGGGTTTGCAGCTGAAGGTCGATGCGGCACACCGCGCTGGCAAGCTGCTCGACCAAACGAGCGGCGTGCTGGCGATCAAAGAAATCCGGGGTGCGCAGGATGAGATCGAGATCGCTGCCGGCGTGCAGCACCGGCACGCCACTCGCCAGTTCAAAACCGGCGCCACCCGCCACGCCCCACAGCAGGCCAAGCGCGTTCATCACGGGACGGATCTGCTGCAAGGCGCGCAACGCTGGCCAATCGGCGTCAGGCGCCATGGCGATCAACGCTTCAGGCCGCACGCGCTGTTGCACATCGTCGAGCTTCATGTGAGTGGCGTAACGCTGATCCCGGGACTGACCTCTCACGCCCACCGCCACCAGGCCAGCCGGGACACGGGCGCGGCGCACTACCACCGGATGACCCAGACCGATGACCTCGAACGCCCACGCCGGTGCGTCGATCGGCAACGCAGCCGTCGGCAAACCCCACAACAAATCGTGGGGCAGCAGCGGCTGAAAAGTGCTCATTACCACTGCGCCCGCAACAGCTCGCGGACTTTCGACGACGCCGCACGATTCGGCGCGCCGAGGCGTGAGCTCAGGTCATTGGCGCTGGCGAGGGTGTCTTTGATCGCTGCCGTCAGGCAGTCCTGAACCAGGGTGATATCCGACGCCGTGGGCTGCTCGATCTCACTGACCGAGAGGGTTTCCCAGAGCAAACCGAGGCTGGCATAGCTGTCGATGTCGTACGCCATCGGCGGCACGCTGGCAGCGAGTTTTTCCAGTTCTTCAACGCTGCGAAGTGTGACCCTAGCCGCAGAGGCCTTGCCCATGGCGTGAACCATGACGCCCGGATCGCGCAGGGCAATCAGGCGATTGGCCTGATAACCGTGTGCGAGAAACGCGCCGGACATTGCTTTGCCCACCAGCAGCCCAATCACCGGATGCCCGGCCAGACGTGCCCGGGCGTAAGCATCAACGGCACCGGCCAGCGCTTGGTGAATGCCCAGCGCTTCTTCCCGGCGGCCATAGGCCTGACTCGGCACGTCGATGATCGCGATCAATGTCCGCTTGTTTTCGCTGTCCTGATCCAGCTCGATGGCGCTGTCCACGGCCTGGGCCAGCCCCCATCCTTCGAGCAAGCCAACTTCGCCGTTTTGTGCGCGGGGAAAACGATTATCCGGATCGGCAACCACCGCCAGGAATCGCGCCGGACGATCACCCAGCGTGCCATCAGCCGCTTTCACTGACGCCGGCAGCCCCGCCACTTCAGCGGCGTTCGCGGCGAGGGCATTGAACCAGTTCAATCCACGAATCGAATAATCACTCATGTCCGGTCTCCTTCATACGCGCTGCGCACGGCAGCGGGCGCTATCTGCTGGCCGGTGTCCACTTGGGCCAGACGCTCGAGGAACCAGGCGTACCGGCTGCTGCGTTCCTGCTCGGGCTTGCCCTTGTGCAACAGCGCGTGCACCTGTTGCTGAATGGCGCTGATGTCGTCGGCGACAAAGGCGTCCACCAGACCGCTGGCAAACCGTTGCTCGCCCCCGGTCAGGCTCCAGATGAAGGGCCGGTCGCGGGAATCGTATTCTTCGATGCCGGCTTCCTGCTCGATGACTTGCGGGCCGTTCAGGCCCAGACGCGCTTCCTGGGTGACGACCAGATAACTGCACAGCGCCGCCGCGATGGACATGCCGCCGAAGCAGCCGACGCTGCCCGCCACCACACCAATCACTGGCTGATAACGACGCAGATCAACGATGGCCGCATGGATGTCGGCGATAGCTGCCAGCCCGAGGTTGGCTTCCTGCAAGCGCACGCCCCCGGTTTCCAGCAGCAGAACGGCTGCGGTGGGAATGCCCTTGCGATTGTCTTCGGCGGCCAGTTCCAGCGCGCCGGCCATTTTCGCGCCGCCGACTTCGCCCATGCTGCCGCCTTGAAAGCCGCCTTCGATGGCGCAGATCACCACCGGTTTGCCATCGATCGTGCCTTTGGCGATTACCACGCCATCGTCGGCCTGTGGCACGACGCCTTGCTTGGCCAGCCAAGGGGAAACCAGGCGCTCGAAGGGGTCGATCAGCTCACGAAAACTGCCGTCATCCAGCAGTGCGCGGGCCCGTTGCCGGGCACCGAGTTCGACGAAACTGTGCTGCTGCAAAAGCCGCGTGCTGTCAGTCATGACCGACCTCCTCGAAACCTTGCTCCAGGCGCAGCCGAACCACGCCCGGTGTGGCGCCGAAATCGTGAATGTCGATGCTCATGGCCGGCGGCGTCTGCCCGTCGAACATGCGCTGGAAGAGATTTTCCCAGCGCGCCGAACTGCCGTTCACCGACGTCAGCACCTGGATCGTCAGCTTGCCCGGCTGGCCCGGCTCAAGCAGCACCTCTAGATCACCCGAACCGACACATCCCACCAACGCGCGCCCCCGTGGTGGCTGCCCGGCAGGGAATTCAAAAGACAGGGTTTCCATGGTCAGACGTTCCTCGTTTCATCGCCGAGCGCAGGCTCCAGGCGATCAATAAACAGGCAAGCGGCGAGCAAATCGGCAGCGCCACCGGGAGAAGCGTTCAGGCTCAACAGTTGCTGATCCAGCTGATTCAGCGCACGACGGCCGCTGAGGGTTGCGCTGCCGCCGGCGTCCAGTACCCGCTGCGCGCCGTGTTGCATGGCATGCAGGCCTTCTTCACCCGCGCGGTACAGCACACAGGTATCGGACAGCGTGGTCATGATCGCCAGCAGTGCATCGAGTCGCGCGTTCTGCTCGCCATGCCCGGCGGCGCGGCTGCGGATGAGTTGCGGCAAACCCGTTTGGGTCACGACAGGGAAGGCTGCTTGCGCTTGTTCCCGGGCGCCCATTGCGCCGTACTTCTGTGCAACGGCCTGGCCATGGCTCTGACTCTCGCCCTGATGACGATCGTCGATCAATGCCAGATGGCCCGCGCGTTGGCACAGCCGCTCCGGGGAAAGGTCATCGGGATTCAGCGCTGCAGCAGTGACCAATAAACCCAGTGCCCAGATCGCGCCACGGTGGGTATTCACCCCGTTTGTGGTGCGCATCATCGCGGCTTCACCTTCGCGACCGAGGCGGCCGATGGTTTCCCGCAACAGCGGGTTGATCTCGCCGATGGCAATGGCGGCGTCGGCCATCTGTTTGAACGCGGGCCACAGCGACAGCGCTGATGCGTGCATCAGGCCCAGGTGCAAATCCGTGTGGGCGCCACTGCTGCGACGATCGACCAGCGCCGGTTTTGGCGACAGGTCGGCTTCGTCGATCAGCGCATCCACGGCCAGATCAGCCAGGCGCTCTGCCAGCGATGCAGGGCTCGGCGTTGCATCGAAGGCATCGAAAGCTACGTTGAATGCGCGCATCACCAGCTCCTGAATTTCGCAGGCGGGTTGTACAAACCCCCGGACCACTCCACCAGCTCGGCGATGCTCTTGGCGGCAAGCAGTTCGCGGCTGGCGTCGGTGCGGCGAATGCCCAAATCCTCAGGCAGCGCGATCAGCCCTTCGCGGCGCATGCGGGCGGTGTCTTTGGGGTTGTGGCGCAGGCCGATGGAGGTCACACCCGCAACGGCGGCGATCATGGCCTGACGCTCCTCCAGGCTGCGCGCCTTGTACAGATACGCGATCCCTTCTTCGGTCAGCAGATGGGTGACGTCGTCGCCGTAGATCATGATCGGCGCCAGGGGCATGCCGCTTTTCTTCGCGACCTCCACGGCGTCCAGCGTCTCGACGAAGGTGGGTTTGCCGCCCTCCTGGAACGTCTCGACCATCTGCACGACAAGCTTCTTGCCGCGCTCAAGATAGGCGTCCGGCCCGTCACCGCTCTGCTGGCGCATGTCCAGCCAGGCGGGCGTGGCGTGACGTCGGCCGCGCGGGTCGTGGCCCATGTTCGGCGCGCCGCCGAAGCCGGCAAGGCGCCCGCGCGTAACGGTGGAGGAATGGCCGTCGCCGTCGACTTGCAGCGTAGCCCCAATGAACAGGTCAACCGCGTATTGCCCGGCCAACTGGCACATCATCCGGTTGGAGCGCATCGAGCCATCGTGGCCGGTGAAGAACACGTCAGGCCGCGCGGCAATGTAGTTTTCCATGCCCAGTTCGGTGCCGAAGCAATGCACGCTTTCGACCCAGCCGCTTTCGATGGCGGGGATCAGCGTCGGGTGTGGGTTGAGCGTCCAGTTGCGGCAGATCTTGCCCTTCAGGCCGAGGGATTCACCGTAAGTCGGCAGGATCAGTTCGATCGCGGCGGTGTTGAAGCCGATGCCGTGGTTGAGGGACTGGACGTTGTGTTTTTCGTAGATCCCGCGAATCGCCATCATCGCCATCAGCACATGCACCGGCTTGATGTGGCGCGGGTCGCGGGTGAACAGCGGCTCGATGTAGAACGGTTTGTCGGCGACGACCACGAAGTCGACCCATGACGCCGGGATGTCCACCCGCGGCAGGTCGCTGACGTCATCCACCAACTGGTTGACCTGCACGATGACGATGCCGTCGCTGAAGGCGGCCGGTTCAATCAAGGCGGGGGTGTCTTCGGTGCTGGCCCCGGTATAGATGTTCCCTGCGCGGTCAGCCATGAAACCGGCCGAGAGCACGACATTGGGAATCAGGTCGACCAGCAGGCGGGAATACAGCTCGATGTACGTGTGAATCGCGCCGATTTCCAGCAGGCCGTCTTCCAGCAACTGGCTGATACGCAGGCTCTGAGTGCCGGCGAAAGAGAAGTCCAGCTTGCGGGCGATGCCGCGCTCGAACAGGTCCAGATGCTCGGCCCGGCCAACGCTGGGCATGATCATGTGCAGATCGTGAAGCTTGGCGGGATCAGCCTTCACCAGTGAGCGTGAAAGAAAATCCGCCTGTTTCTGGTTATTGCCTTCCAGCACCACGCGATCGCCCGGCGCAATCAACGCCTCAAGCGCCGCAACAATCTTGTCGGTCGGCAGTACAACGCCATCGGCGAAGGAACGCACCAGGTCGAGTCGTCGCAGTTTTTCAGTGCGACGACGCGACCAGCGCGGGTCAAGTTTCGTTGTTGTGGCCATGCTGACTCCACGAGTTCGCTGTCGTGGGGCAGATTAGGAGGGGTTCAGGCGCGGCATCAATCAAGCAAATGCGTGAATCATTACCGTGAGAGTAATGATCAGTCAGGCCAATTGATCTGATAACGGGTGCTGCGCCCGCCGCCAGGCAGCTTTACCAGGCAGCCTTTTTCCAACAGGTCCTGAAGATGCCGGGTTGCGGTGGCTTTACTGACCTTGGCGACCGCCTGGTATTGAGCCGCGCTGATGCCGGCGGCGAAACCCGCGTCCGGCTTCTCGGACAGCAGGTTGCCATTCAACAACCGATTGAGCACCTTGGTCTGCTCCACAGAGAGGCCGTCATCCCGATGGAATTGCCAGAATCTCGCCTTCGCCAACACTCGCTCGATACGCTGCATGGCCTGCTCAAGCGTGTGGAGCAAGGTCTGTAAAAACCAGACGAGCCAATCGGTGATGTTCAGGCCACCACGTTGGGTCGCCTCCAGAATCCGGTAGTAGTCCTGACGGCGGGCGAGGATGCTCGCGGACATCGCGTAAAAGCGTATGGCCTGATGTTCGCCCTGGGCCATGGCCAGGTCAGTGATCGCGCGGGTCAAACGTCCGTTGCCATCGTCGAACGGGTGCAGCGTCACGAACCAGAAATGCGCGATGCCCGCGCGGATCAGCGGGTCGAGGGTTGGATCGGCGCAGCTGCTGTTGAACCAGTAGAAGAAGTCATCGAGCTTTTGCTCCAGGCCTTCGCGTCCAGGCGCCTCGAAATGCACAACGGGTTGGTCGATGCGACCGGACACGACCTGCATGGGCTCAGGCCCTCTGAACGTCCCGACCTGAATGGGGTATGCCGTCAGCGCGCTCGGCTCGGGAAACAACAACCGATGCCAGTGCATCAGCCGTTCAGACGTCAGCGGCGCGGCGTGTTGTTGAGTAGCATCCAGCATCAGTTCCGCCAGCCCCTCACTGCGTGCCGTCACGCGTTCATCGCTGGCGAGCCCGAGCCGCTTTGCCAGAGAAGAACGCACCGACTCCACATTCAGTTGCTCGCCTTCGATGGCCGATGAGGTGATGACGTTCTGCAGCAAGGCGTCCAGCGCACGCTCGACATTCGCGTCGGTGCCTGACGCGCCAATCATCCCCAATAACTGACCCTGGCCGTGGGTGCAGGCCCGCAACAGCGGCGCCAACGGCTCCACGTCCCAGAAAAAGGACGGGCATTTGGGGTGTTGCCAAATCCATTTTGCTGACTGTTTCACTGGACGCCTCGGAGGGGTGTGAGCCGATTAGCAATTATATTCGGCTCACCGGATGAGCCGAATATGCGGTTTATTCGGCTCATCGGCTAGGCGGGATTGGGGAGGAAAGCGATATATATGTACCGCAATCGATCCTTCTCGACTGATTAAACTGTCCACTTCACAAATCTGATATCCGAGCGCCATGTCGCAGTTGCCTGAATTGCCTTTTCCGACCCAGCCTCCTACCTTTGAAGGCGATATATATGCCTTTCAAGCGCCTGGAGATCTCATGTCATCGACTGTCCTATCATTTCAAGCCGATGAAGAAACAGTACAAACGCTCGATCAGTTGGCCGGCGCCACTGAGCGTGATCGGCAATATCACCTTCAGCAAGCACTGAGCCGCTATCTGGAATCCGAGACGCGCCAGATGCTGGCTATCTCGGACGGCTTAGCGGATGCCGACGCAGGAAACCTTACCGACATCGAATCTGTGAAAGCGAGATGGGTGAAGCGTGCTGACAATAGCCCTGACTGACAAAGCGCAGAGTGATCTAGAAGGCATGCATGAATACTACGCAGCGATATGCGGCTCGGAAGTAGCCAACCGAATCGTGATTGACGTGCTTGGTCAGTTGGAGTCATTGATGACGTTCAGTGGCCTAGGCCGGCCATCACAATCCCCGGGCGTCAGGGAGCTGGTGTTGAGTCGATACCCATATGTGGCGCCGTATCGGTTGAAGGGTGATCAGGTGCAGGTCTTGAGGGTTCTGCATCACCGGACGGATCGATGACAGCGCGCTATCACAAAGCTAACGGTTCTCACGTCGGAGCGAGCTTGCTCGCGAATAGGCCGGGACATCCGCCAAATCTTCAGCGGCTGAAATAATGTCTTCGCGAGCAAGCTCACTCCTACAGGGGCTGTGTCCGGCATGCAACCTGCGGCGTTTGAGAGCCTGGGAGGCTCTTACAGGCCCGGCGTCATCTGCACCAACCCGGCCTCCACCAACCACTCCTCCAGCGCCACAAGGTCCGGGATCTTCGCGACGGTCTCGCCCACTTGCACCGCGGCCAGTTCCAGCTCGGCCAGCGGCACGTCGACGTAGCTGAGTTGGCTGTCGAGTTTGCAGGAGCGCGGAATGCCTTGGGTCAGCAGGGCGATGAATTTGAGGTCAGGCCGCCCGCCGAGGGCGTTGAGCACGACGATGCGGGCGCGGCCTCCGACACGGGCGCGGCTGCCACAGGCGGCTTCGAAGCTGAGCAGCGGCAGACTGCGGTGGCGCCAGTTGATCGGGCCCAGGTACCACTGTGGTGCGGCGGGGTCCGCGACGCTATCTTGATAGTCGATCAGCTCGGCCACCGCCACGTTGGGCAACAGCAGGTGCCGGTCACTCAGGGGGATGAGCAATCCGGTCAGGCTGGTCAGCCGCGCCGTTTGGGTCTTGGTGTCAGACATGGGCGTGGCTCCAGTGGGCGATGCTTTCCAGCAATGCGGCTTCCTGATACGGCTTGCTCATGTATTCGTTCACCCCCAGCGCCATAGCGTGGTCGCGGTGCTTCTGCCCTGATCGCGACGTGATCATGATGATCGGCAGGTGCTTCAATGCGTCGTCTCCGCGAATCTTGCTGACCACCTCGAAGCCGTCCATGCGCGGCATTTCGATGTCCAGCAGCATGATGTCCGGGGTGTGCTCCTGCAGCAGCGCCATAGCATCGACGCCATCCTTGGCCGTGAGCACGTTCATACCGTTGCGCTCCAGCAAACGGCCGGTGACCTTGCGTACGGTCACCGAGTCATCCACCACCATCACCAGCAACGGCCGCGCCTGTTCGGGTTCGACATGGCGCACCGGCGCGTGACCGGCGACCTGCAGGGCGAGCAGCTTGGCGTGAAAGCGCCGGACGTGCGCAAACAGGTCGAGAATCAGCACCACGCGGCCGTCCCCCAGAATGGTCGCGCCGGCAATGCCGGGTATCGCTGAAAACTGCGGTCCGAGGTTTTTCACCACGATTTCCCGCGAGCCGGCCAGCGCGTCCACCTGCACCGCGACCCACTGATCGTGTACGTGCACGAGAAGCACGGGCAGCGGCTGGGTCTGTGTCTGGCCGCCCAGTTTCGGCGGATGACCGTTATTGAGCAGCTCGCCCAGATATCGCAATTCGTAGGTCCGCCCGCTGTACTCATAGCGCGGCGGCACGGACTGATAACACGTCTCCAGCTCGCTCGGCATCACGCGCACGATGCCCTCGATGCTGTTCAGCGGCACGGCGTACTGTTCTTCGCCGCACTGCACCATCAGCGCGCGATTGACCGACACCGAGAACGGCAAACGGACACGGAAACGCGCGCCCTCTCCTGCTTTGGAATCAATGACCATCGAACCGCCCAGGTCCTTGACCTCGGCATACACCACGTCCATGCCGACACCGCGCCCGGAAATCTGGGTGATGGTCTCGGCGGTGGAAAAGCCTGCGCGCAGAATGAACTGCAGAATGTCGTGTTCGCTCAGCTCCGCGTCCGGGCTGATCATGCCGCGCTTGATCGCCTTGCGCCGCACGGCCTCGAAGTCGACACCGGCGCCGTCGTCGCGCATCTCGATGACGATGTCGCCACCTTCATGGGCCAGACTCAGCGTGATATGCCCCCACTCGGACTTGCCGGCGGCCAGGCGTTCCTCGACGCTCTCCAGGCCATGATCGACGGCATTGCGCAGCATGTGCTCCAGCGGCGCCACCATGCGTTCAAGCACGTTGCGGTCCATCTCGCCTTCGGCGTTGATGACGTCGAACTTGACCTTCTTGTTCAGCTCGCCCGACACCTGACGGACGATCCGGCGCAGACGCGGCACCATGCGCTCGAACGGCACCATGCGCGTACGCATCAGGCTTTCCTGAAGCTCGGTGTTCACCCGCGCCTGTTGCAGCAGCAGGGTTTCGGCCTCATGGGCGCGGGTGTCGAGGGTTTCCTTGAGGTCCATCAGGTCGGACGCGGACTCGAACAGCGCGCGGGACAACTGCTGCAGCTGCGAATGACGGTCCATTTCCAGCGGGTCGAATGCTTCATAACCACGCCGATCGACGTGATGGTCGCGGCTGAGAATGCGGCCCTGGGTTTCGATGTCGAGTCGGCGCAGTTGATCGCGCATCCGCTCGATGGTGGTTTCCATTTCGACCAGGGTGACCTGAGCGTCGCTGACCTGCTGCTCGACCCGGCCCCGGAATATCGAAGTTTCTCCCGCCAGATTCGCCAGGTCTTCCAGTTGCTCGGCCGGGACCTTGATCATCTCCGGGCCGGTACGCTCGCCGTCGGCCTCGGCCTGAGCGGCCGCCGAATCAACAACAGGCGCGGGCAGCGGAGCCGGCACCTCCTGAGGTTTTTCGACAGGTTCGCGGGCGGTCCCGGACGCGGTGTAGTGACCGATGCTCTCGATCAACAGCGCCGGGTTGGGCAACGGCTCGTAACCGCGAACGGCATCGACCATGTCGGCGAGCATGTCATGGCCGCTCTGCAGCAGGCCGTTGAGCAGCGCGCTGTTCTTCAGCGCACCCGTCGACAACCCTTCGTACAGCGATTCCAGCTCGTGGGCCAGATCGCCGATTGGTGCGATCTCCACCATGCGCGCGCCGCCCTTGAGCGTGTGCAGATCGCGCAGCAGGTTTTCGACTTCCAGCATATTGTGGGGATCGGCTTGCCAGCGCACCAGCGCCGCGCTGCTGCTTTCGATGATGTCGTCGGCTTCTTCGAGGAAGATTTCCAGCAGTTCCGGATCGCGCTCGTCCAGCGAGTGAATCATCGCGCTGACGTTGCGCGTCTGGCCGTCATTGGGCAGCAGGTAGCAGTTGCGCTGACGAAACTCGCGAATTTTCTCGATCAGCGGCGCGGGACTGGTCAAGGCCGAGCGGTGCTGCAACTGCTCAAGCATCAGCGACAGGTGATCGTGGCTGTGCACCAGCAACTCGGCCAGTTGCGGCGAATAACCGCAACGTCGGTCGATCAGGCCTTCGTAGAGCGATTCCAGCTCGTGACCGAGGTCGCCCACCGGGCCGATTTCGGCCATGCGCGCGCCACCTTTGAGGGTGTGCAGGTCACGTTGCAACGATGACAGCGGCAGCGGGTTTTCCGGGTCGTCGAGCCAGCGCTGCAATGCAGGGCCGGCGATGTCGAGAATATCCACCGCCTCTTCGAGGAAGATCTCGACGATTTCCTGATCGAAATCATCGCGGGCAGGCTGGGCGGGTTGAGCGAGATGTTCGGTAATCTCCTCCATGTTCGTGATACTGGTCGCCCCACCGCCATCACGTTTGATAACGCCCATGGCGCCGGGGTCCAGCGCTTCGGCCAGCAGGTCGCGCAAGGCGCTTACACGCTCGGGGCACGGCTGAACTTCCTGTCCGGCGGCGACCTGATCGAGCATGTTGATCAGCGCTTCGTGGGCCTTTTCGGCCTCGTCGAAAAACCGTTCGCTGACGGCAAGGCTGCTCTCCTCCACCGCGCCATACAGGTCGAGCAGCGCTTCGCAAAGCTCATCAACCTGAGGCAGGTCGGCTACGTGCGCGCCGTGGCCGAGCATGGTCAGTTCGTCGAGCAGCGCATTCAATTCCTGGCGATGGCCGGGGTGCTGGCGCCAGTCTTTGAGCAAGTTGTCGGCGTCCAGCAGGATGTCCATGCCCTCAGCCAGAAAGCTGGCGATCAGTTGCGGATTGCGCCGCGTGCGCAGGCCATTGCTGTCGTCGCTCAACGCATCGGCCAGCCGCGCGTCGAGCAGCTCCTGAGCCTGTTGAATCAGTGCGGCGGCGCCTTCGATGGGCATCAGCGGGTCGACATTCAGCTGAGCCAGGCCCTGATGAAACAAGGGTTCGGCAGCACGCAGCAGGTCGATTTCGTCCTGGCCGACCGCGATCAGGTTGGTCTTGAACTCGCGCACCAATTGATCCAGCGGGCTCGCCAGCTCGGCGATCGGCAAGACCCCGGCCATGTACGCGCTGCCTTTGAGGGTGTGCAGCGCGCGCAGCAAATCGTTGCTGAACACCGGCGCGTCAGTGTCCTGCGCAGCGTCGAGGTAGCGGCCCACCGTGTTCAGGTGGGTGTGGGCTTCCTGACGAAAAATCTCCAACAACTGCGGATCGAAACCCTCTTCATCCTCCAGCCGATGCGTCGGCCCGACGTCACCCGCTTCGCCCTGGGCCAGCGCGTGGGCCTGGGCGGCCAGTTGGTCAACATCGTCACGCTGGCGCTGAACGTCTTCGGCGAAATCGCGAATCACGTCCGGCAGCAAGGCCTGTACATCCGTGAGCAACTGCTGGACCCGCGCGTCCGGCTCGACACTGTGCTCCAGTACGCGATTCAGCAGGTTCTCCACCGACCACGCCAGCTCGCCCAGAATCAGCGCGCGCACCATCCGGCCGCTGCCCTTGAGCGTGTGAAACGCACGACGAATCTCGCCCAGCGCCGAGAGATTGCCGGGATCGGCAATCCAGCGCGGCACGTACTCGCGCAGTGCTTCGAGCATCTCGTCGGTTTCTTCGAGGAAGACTTCGCGCAGCTCGTCATCGATCGCCTGCTCGCCCTTCGGCGGCGGCAACAGGCTGGCCGGCATATTGCGCGCCGGCGGGTTGACCGCCGACAGCGGGCTGGCCAACACCTCGGCGATGGTCTGGCTTGGGCTGACCAGGGCCTGACGGTCATGCAGGTCTTGCAGCTCTTCTTCGCTGATGACTTCTTCGAGCACCGGCACGTCCAGCGCGTCGGGGACCGGCGAGTAACCGAGCCGGGCGAGACTTTCCTGAGCCAGATCCAGCACGTGCTCACCTGGCGCTTCCGGGTCTTCGGCCATGCGTTCGAGGTAATACTCGACGCCGATGATCACGTCGGCCAAATGATCGAGCTGCGAAACAGCCGGGGTTTCGGTGTCGACCAGCAAGCGCTCGGTGATGTAGTCGTTACAGGCCGCCAGCAGGCCGGATGCCCGCGCCAGCGGAATCATCGCCAGTGCGCCGCGCACCTGAACCAATTGCTCCGACAGCGGCAGCAGACGGGCGCGATCCAGCTCGCCGTCGACGTAGTCGTCGATCACGTCCTTGGCCTGCTGCAGGACGATGCGCGCTTCCTTGATGACCAGTTGGTGGATCTGGCTGAGGTCCGTTGTGGGCAGACGGCTCTCTTCCGGGCTGCTCTGGTTGACGGTTCCGGCCATGCCCGCCAGGGTCGATTCGACATAGAGCAGCGCTCCGGCGACGTCCATCAACGTGGCATCGTCGGGTGCGCGTTGCCCCTGGGCCATGCCCTGCACCACGGTCATCTGATCGATGATGACTTTGCGCGGCTGCCCAAAACCCAGCACCGCCAGGGTATCGGCAATCTGGCGCAGTGGCGGCAGCAGCGCACTCAGCTCACTGACGTGCTGGCGATCGCCGCGCACGAAGACGTCCAGCCGCTCCTTGGTGCGCACCAGCTCATCGCACAGGGCGATGATTACCGAGCGCATGGCATCGCGATCCGGTCCGGCCATGCGCGCACGTTCTTCAGCGACCAACGCGCTGTGGGGCAGCGCATCGGCCAGCGCATACTGGTCCTTCAAGTCCGTCATCTTCTGCGCCTCGCTGTCGGACTTGGCGATGTAAAACAACAGGCTTTTCAGGAGTTCGTCGGGCGCAGGCTGATTGATGCCTTCGATGCCTTGATCCAGCAGACGTTTGAGTTCTTTGTCGGCGTCCTTGAACAGGCTGCGCAGCGCCGGGCTGTTGGTGAAGTTGCCGCTGACCATGGTTTCGACCAGCGCGGACGCGATGCGCCACAGCGGTTCGAGCGGCGCGTCCTCGCACAACACTTCAAGCCGCGCGAACACTTTGCCCATGTAACCGAGTTGGGTCTGCACGTCCTGATCGCGAAGCAGCCCAACCAGCGCGGTTTGCAGCGTCTGCCGCAGCTTGCGCAGCTTCGCGGGCAGTTCGGGGCTGTCGCGCTCGGCCAGTGCGTCGGCATCCAGGGCCGGGATGGACAGCAATTGCGGCGAGAAGAGACTGGTCTCGGACAGCAGGCTTTCGCCCCGGGCGCTGCGCAGATCATTGAGCAGCGGCAGCACCACCAGCGGCAGATCACGGCGAGCGGAATGCACACGCTCCAGATAGACCGGCAGTTGGGTCATCGCCAGATTCAGCAGCTGAATGGCTTCGCTTTCCTGGGCAACGTGGCCCTCTTTCAGCGCCAGCGCCAGCTGTTCGATTTCCTCGGCGAACAGCGCGGCGCCGTAGAACTCGATCATCTGCAGGCTGCCGTGAACCTGATGGATGAGCTCGAGGCACTCGTCCATCGCCGCGGCGTCGTGGGGCTGGGCGACGAAGGTGTCCAGCGCCTGCCGGGCGTGTGTGAGGGTTTCGGCTATTTCGCCTTTGACCCACTCCAGGGCCACGTAATCGTGACGGTCAGCCATGGTGACTCCGGTTGCCTGTGCTTTGACCCTGCTTTATTTGCATTAACGGGTGCATTAACGGCGCTATCAAACGGGCTTTCAAAACAGCCATCAAACCGGCCATCAGTGCCGCGAGGCCGGCAGCGTGAAGCCGGACACCGAGCGGCGCATCTCGCTGGCCATCTTCGCCAGATTGCCCATGCTCCGGGCGGTCGCCGCCGTGCCCGACGTGGTCTGCGTGGTGGTCTGCTGAATGACCATCATGGTCGAGGAAATCTGCTGACCCAATGCCGCCTGCTGCTGCGCTGCATTGGTGATGCTTTCAACCAGCGCGGCGAGGATCTTCGACACGCCTTCGATTTCTTCGAGCGCGACACCGGCATCCTGCGCCAGCCGTGCACCGCGCACCACTTCCGCCGTGGTCTGCTCCATGGAGATCACCGCTTCGTTGGTGTCGTTCTGAATGGCACGCACCAGCGTTTCGATCTGCTTGGTCGCCGACGAGGAGCGCTCGGCCAGCCGCTGCACTTCATCGGCCACCACCGCAAAGCCGCGCCCGGCATCGCCGGCCATGGAGGCCTGGATCGCAGCGTTGAGCGCAAGAATGTTGGTCTGGTCGGCAATGTCATCGATCAGGCTAACGATATCGCCAATCTCCTGGGAAGACTCGCCGAGGCGCTTGATGCGTTTTGACGTGTCCTGAATCTGCTCGCGAATGTTGTCCATGCCGGTGATCGTGTTATGCACCACCTCGTTGCCCTTGTTGGCAATGGTCACGGACCGCTCGGCCACCGTCACAGACTCGGACGCATTGGCCGACACCTGATCGATGGAGGTCGCCATGTCATTGATGGCGTTGGACGCCGCTGCGATCTGCAACGCCTGATGCTCGGACGCGGCGGCCAATTGCGTGGCGGTTGTCTGTGTGTCTTTCACGGCGCCGAACACTTGCTCGGCGGTGAGGTTGATGGTCGACACCAACTCGCGCAGCTGATCGATGGAGTAGTTGATCGAATCGGCAATCGCGCCGGTGAAATCCTCGGTGACCGAAGCGGCCACGGTAAGGTCGCCGTCCGCCAGGTCCTCGATCTCGTCGAGCAGGCGCATGATCGCGTTCTGGTTGCGCTCATTCTTCTCGGCGGTTTCGCGCAGTTGCCGGTTGGTTTCGCGCACCATCACCAGGCCAATCAGGATGATCGACGCCAGCGCCAGCAGGCCCAGGATGTACCCGCCATAGCTGTACGCCGCGCGGCCACCGGCCATGTGCTCGAAACTGTTGGCCAGCACCGAAGCTTCGTCGAGAAGCGTCTGCGAGAGGTTGAAGATACTGCCTGCCGCTTCGCGAACTTCCAGCAGCTCCGGGGAAGTTTCGAGAATTTCGTCGACCGACCCGGACACAAACTGGAACAGCTCGGCGATCTCGGCCAGCCGCGCGCGCGCATCGCGGTCTTCGACCTGAGCGATCTTCAGGGTGGCGTTGCCTTCGAGCATGCCATTTAGCACGCGCCCGAACTGGCTGGCATCGCGACCGAAAGCGTCCGCTGCCTGAACCGCCGTTTCGTCGCCCGATAAAACCGTGTTGACTGCGCCCAATATCCGCTCGGCCAGCAGAGACTGCCGTTGCGCAAGCGCCACCTGAGCCGCCGGCGCACGGGTTTGCAGCAGGATGTCGACGACCTTTTCCGATTCGATCTGCAATTGCGGGATGGTCTCGGCGAGGGTCGCCGCGACCTGGTGCAGCGAGAGCACGGTCTGCTCCCGGGCCAGAATCACGTCGGTGCTTTTGCGCAGGTTTTCCCAGTCGGTCTGCACGGCTTTCAGCTCATCGCCCACCGCAGCGGGCGCAGCAGGCAGGCCGGTGTTCTTGTCACCTTTCTTCAAATACTGCCAGCGCGTGTCGAAGTCGTTGCGCGCGTCGGCCAGCAGCTTGAACGCCGCTGCCTTGCCCGCCGCCGCTTCCGTGGCGTTCTTGGCGATGCGCTGGGACAGCACGCGCAGCTCGCCGGCGTGGCCGATGTATTGTTTGTCGTAGTTGGACTGCGTGCTGAGGTACGCGAAGTTGACGAACAGCAGCATGATGAAAACGATGAGGCAGATGAACAGCACGACGATCTGCGATCGACTACGCGCGCCTTCCAGTGACTTGCCGGTATTACTCATTGCTCAGGGCTCCGCCTGATGTTCGATTTAGGGAGGGTCGCCGGGAACATGATGATTGGAACATGCACCCCCTACTGTAGGAGCCGGCTTGCTGGCGAACACGACGTGTCAGGCAACGCATCTGCAACTGGACCACCGCATTCGCCAGCAAGCCGGCTCCTACAGGGACTGGAGCAATGGTAAGTGCCAAGCGTGTGCGCGCGCGCGTGGTCCTGGGAAAGATATAGCACGCTGACCCGGCAATACCGGCGGGCATCAGAGCGCTACGTCCATGAAGTCCGGCGACTGGACCAGTGCTCTCGGACTGAACACCTGCCAGGCCTGCTCGCGCACAAAACGTCCTTGCAGGTAAGGCGCAATGCGGGCCTCACTGTCGTGCCCCGGTTCCAGGATCAGACTGCGCTCGCTGAAATGCTGCATGCCCAGCACCTCGTCGATGAGCAAGCCGACAAACACACCCTGAAAGTCGATCACCAGCACGCGACGCTGTTTGCGCAGGGGCGAGAGCTCGTGGCCGAAGAATGCGCACAGGTCAATGATCGGCAACAAGCGCCCGCGCAGATTGGCGATGCCACGGACCCACGCCTTGGCGCCCGGCAACACCGCGCAGCGCGGCTCGTGGAGGATTTCGTCGATCTCGCCCATGGGTGCCACGTAATGGCGCTCGCCCATGCGAAAGCCAATGCCGCCCCAACCCTGCTGTCGGGTTTCCTGCAGCGGCAGGCCGGCAGCTAGAGAGCGGCAGCGCTGGTCGATATCGAGCAGCAGCTGGAAGGCGGTTTGTGACTGAGCCATGAGCGTCAGCCGGGGGTCAGCCCGCGAGCACCGCGTTCAGGGTTTTCATCAGGGTTTCTTCGTCCACCGGCTTGGTCAGGTAATCCCGCGCGCCCTGGCGTTTGCCCCAGACCTTGTCGGTTTCCTGATCCTTGGTGGTGATCATGATCACGGGGATCATGCTGGTGTCAGCGTCTTTGGTCAGCTGACGGGTCGCCTGAAAACCGTTGAGGCCCGGCATGACGATGTCCATCAACACGGCATCGGGCTTCTCCTGACGGGCAAGGGCCACGCCATCGGCACCGTTCTCGGCCTTGAGGACCTGATGGCCGTGCTTCTCCAGCATGCCGGTCAGCTTGTACATTTCGGTCGGCGAGTCATCGACGATCAGAATTCGAGCCATGGTGCTTCCCCATAGAAACAGCCGTCCCGCACGAGGGGGTCGGCATCAAGATAGTTGTTGTTCGACTGCAACGAACCCGGGCACATGGGCCTTGATCGCACTGAGCAGTTCTTCCTTGCTGAACGGTTTGGTCAAAAACTGATCGGAACCGACGATGCGCCCCTTGGCCTTGTCGAACAGCCCGTCCCTTGAGGACAGCATGATCACCGGCGTGGATTTGAACGCACGGTTGTTCTTGATCAACGCGCACGTCTGATACCCGTCGAGCCTGGGCATCATGATGTCGACGAAGATGATTCTGGGATGATTGTCGGCAATCTTGGCCAGTGCGTCGAAGCCGTCGATGGCGGTGATCACGTCACAGCCGACGTTCTTCAGCAGCGTCTCGGCGGTGCGACGAATCGTCCGGGAGTCGTCGATGACCATCACTTTCAATGGGGCTGAATGCTGTTCCATATCTGCTCTACCATCGCCGCGGCGAATCAGATGGGTTGCCTTCTGCCGGGCATCTGGTTTTGGGTCGGGGTCATCGGGAGGCGCCAGAGACAGCTGGCGTGACACCGGATGCCGAGCCTTTTTAGCACACTCTCCACGGTCAATCCATAAAGCCTTGCCCCTTGACCCAAAGCCGGCGCGGCGCCACCCTGACGCCTATTTTCGGCCTGTCGTGGCCATTACCGATCAGAGGATATTACCCATGAGCATCCGCCTGGGAATCGTCATGGACCCTATCGAGCGCATCTCCTATAAAAAGGACAGCTCGCTGGCCATGCTCCTGGCAGCGCAAGCCCGCGGCTGGTCATTGTTCTATATGGAGCAGCACGACCTGTATCAGGACGCCGGCCAGGCCCGCGCCCGCATGAAACCGCTGAAAGTCTTCGCCGACCCGGCCCACTGGTTCGAGCTGGAAGCCGAAGTCGACAGCGGTCTGGACGACCTCGACGTGATCCTGATGCGCAAGGATCCCCCGTTCGACATGGAGTTCGTCTACTCCACCTATCTGCTCGAACAAGCCGAGCGCGCCGGCGTGCTGGTGGTCAACAAGCCGCAAAGCCTGCGTGACTGCAACGAGAAGCTGTTCGCCACACTGTTCCCGCAATGCACACCGCCCACGCTGGTCAGCCGTCGCGCGGACATCATTCGCGAATTCGCCGCGAAGCACGGCGACGTCATTCTCAAGCCGCTGGACGGCATGGGCGGCGCATCGATCTTCCGCCACCGCGTCGGCGATCCGAACCTGTCGGTGATTCTGGAAACCCTGACCAAGCACGGCCATGAGCAGATCATGGCGCAGGCCTATCTGCCCGCCATCAAGGACGGCGACAAGCGCATTCTGATGGTCGACGGCGAACCTGTGCCGTATTGCCTGGCGCGCATCCCGGCCGCCGGCGAAACCCGAGGCAATCTGGCAGCAGGCGGGCGTGGCGAAGCCCGTCCCCTGACCGACCGCGATCGCTGGATCGCTGCCGAAATCGGCCCGACGCTGCGGGAAAAAGGCCTGCTTTTCGTAGGCCTGGACGTGATTGGCGAGCATCTGACCGAGATCAACGTCACCAGCCCGACCTGCATCCGCGAAATCGACAACGCGTTCGGGACTGACATCGGCGGCATGTTGATGGATGTGATCGAGAAGAAGCTGCAGAAGGTCTAGCCGCGACGTTGTAGGAGCGTGGCTTGTCCCGCGATCTGCCGGAAACCGGCAGCAAATCTGGCGAATACGGCATATCGGGTGTACCGCATTTGCCGGTTTTGCGACGGGTGCCCCGCCGTCCGCGGGACAAGCCACGCTCCTACAAGGGAACCGCACCTCCCACTAATCGGCCCAGCTGTTTCAAACCCCAGGCAAGTCCTGACATTGCGTTATCATGCGCGGCCTGAATTTTTGCGCTAGGTGAGTAGTAATGCTGGCACATGTGCTGCCGGAGCGTGGATGAACGCTGCGGTCGACGATGATCTCCCCCTGTCCCTGACCCGCACTGGCGTGCGCCCTGCCGATCGCCTCGGTTTTACCCTGATGATCGCCGCACTGGTGCATCTGGCGGTCATCCTTGGCGTCGGTTTCACCTACGTCAAACCGGAAAAGATCAGCCAGACCCTCGAGATCACGCTCGCCCCCTTCAGAAGCGACACCAGGCCCAAGGACGCTGACTTCCTCGCCCAGGAAAACCAGCAGGGCAGCGGCACCCTCGACAAGAAAGCGGTGCCCAAGACCACCGAAATCGCTCCGTATCAAGACAACCAGATCAACAAGGTCACGCCACCGCCTGCCGCCAAACCGGTGATCAAGCAGGACGCGCCGAAGACCGCTGTCGCCACGAAAGCCCAGTCCCCGCAAAAGACGGTCGCCAAGCGCGATGAGGTCAAGCCGGAAGAACAGAAGAAAGTCGCACCGACCATCGACAGCACACAGCTGAACAGCGAAATCGCCAGCCTTGAAGCCGAACTGGCGGATGAGCAGCAGGCCTACGCCAAGCGTCCGAAGATTCACCGCCTGAGTGCGGCCTCGACCATGCGCGACAAGGGCGCCTGGTACAAGGAAGACTGGCGCAAGAAAATCGAGCGTATCGGCAACCTGAACTACCCGGACGAAGCGCGCCGCAAGCAGATCTACGGCAGCCTGCGGATGATGGTGTCGATCAATCGAGACGGCTCGCTGTACGAAGTGCTGATTCTGGAGTCATCAGGCCAGCCGCTGCTGGATCAGGCGGCGCAGAAGATTGTCCGGCTGGCCGCACCGTTTGCGCCGTTCAGTGGCGATCTGGCCGATATCGACCGGCTCGAGATCATCCGCACCTGGAAATTTGCGCGCGGGGACAAGCTGTCGAGTAATTAAAGGCAGGCGCTGTCCGCTGAGCACCGCAACCCTGTAGGAGCGTGGCTTGTCCCGCGATCTGCCGGGCACCGGCAGCACCTTCCATTGCTGATTGAGTCAGACACCCCGCGATCACTGACATCGCGACGGGTTCCCCGCCGATCGCGGGACAAGCCACGCTCCTACAGTTTTTGCGTCATACGCCTCATCCCCTAGTTGTCACAACAGGTCCGCGACGCCACACTAGGGCTCATGAAAAACGTCTCTCCGTCGTACCTCAAACACCAGTTTCTGATCGCCATGCCCCACATGCACGATGAGAACTTCGCTCAGACCTTGACCTACATCGTCGAGCACAATGCCAATGGCGCCATGGGCCTGATCATCAACCGACCGCAAAGCCTGTCGCTGGCAGACATTCTCGAACAACTGCGCCCCGAGTTGCCACCACCCGAGCGGTGCAAGCACATGCCCATTCACCTCGGCGGCCCGGTGCAAACCGATCGCGGCTTTGTCCTGCACCCTTCCGGCCAGGTGTTTCAGGCGACCGTGGACCTGGGCGGCATTTCGCTCTCGACCTCACAAGACGTCCTCTTCTCCATCGCAGACGGTTACGGCCCTGATCAAAATCTGATCACCCTGGGCTATGCCGGTTGGGACGCCGGCCAGCTTGACGCCGAGTTTGCGGCCAACGCGTGGCTCAACTGCGCGTTCGACCCGGCGATCCTTTTCGACGTCGAAAGCGAAGACCGCCTCGACGCCGCCGCCGCCAAACTGGGCATCAACCTGAGTCTGTTGACCAGCCAGGCGGGCCACGCCTGATGGCCGGCCTGCGTCTGCTACTGGGATTCGACTACGGCACCAAACAGATCGGCGTGGCGGTCGGCCAGGTAATCACCGGCCAGGCCCGCGAGCTCTGCACACTGAAAGCGCAGAACGGCGTGCCGGACTGGGACAAGGTGCAGGCGTTGATCACCGAATGGAAGCCGGATGCCATCGTGGTCGGCCTGCCGCTGAACATGGACGGCACGCCGAGCGAGATGAGCGCCCGTGCCGAGAAGTTTTCGCGCAAGCTAAATGGCCGCTTCAACCTGCCGGTCTACACCCACGACGAACGCCTGACCACCTTTGAAGCCAAAGGCGAACGCGCCTCTCGCGGCCAGCACGGCAGCTACCGGGACAATCCCGTGGACGCCATCGCCGCAGCGCTGCTGCTGCAAGGCTGGCTGGAAGCCAACACCGCGCTGTTTGAAACCTGATCCATCTACGCTGAACCGAATTCGTTTTACCCCGGACGTTCGTGCAGCGCACGTCGGGGCACCTGAAGGAGCAACCATGAGCCTGCCTAATCCTGCCGAACTGATCAGCCAGATGGCCATTGATCTCGACGCGCACCTGAACAAACGCGGCATCCAGGAGCCTCGCTTCATCGGCATTCGCACCGGTGGCGTGTGGGTCGCGCAGGCGCTGCTTGAGGCCCTCAACATCCAGTCACCGCTGGGCACGCTGGACGTGTCCTTTTATCGCGACGACTTCAGCCAGAACGGCCTGCACCCGCAAGTGCGCCCTTCGGAGCTGCCGTTTGAAATCGAAGGCCAGCACCTGGTGCTGATCGATGACGTGCTGATGAGCGGGCGCACCATTCGTGCGGCGCTCAACGAACTGTTCGATTACGGCCGCCCGGCCAGCGTGACCCTGGTGTCGCTGCTGGATCTGGACGCCGCCGACCTACCGATCCGGCCGAACGTGACGGGCGCGACCCTGTCACTGGGGCCGAATGAACGGGTCAAGCTGTCCGGGCCAACGCCGCTGACGCTTGAACTGCAAGACCTTTCCACCGATTCCGCCGCCCTCTAAGAGTCCTTTGCGATGACGCCTCTCGACGCCAAGCGCCCGCTGCAACTGAACCATCAGGGCCAGCTGCAGCACTTCCTCTCCCTCGACGGTTTGCCCCGCGAACTGCTCACCGAAATCCTCGACACCGCCGACTCCTTCCTCGAAGTCGGCGCCCGGGCGGTGAAGAAGGTCCCGTTGCTGCGCGGCAAGACCGTGTGCAACGTGTTCTTCGAAAACTCGACCCGCACCCGCACCACGTTCGAGCTGGCGGCGCAAAGGTTATCGGCGGATGTCATCACGCTGAACGTATCGACCTCCTCGACCAGCAAGGGCGAGACGCTGTTCGATACGCTGCGCAACCTTGAGGCCATGGCCGCCGACATGTTCGTCGTGCGCCACGGTGACTCCGGTGCGGCACACTTCATCGCCGAACATGTCAGCCCGCAGGTGGCGATCATCAACGGCGGCGACGGCCGTCATGCGCACCCGACCCAAGGCATGCTGGACATGCTGACCATCCGCCGCCACAAGGGGAATTTCGAAAACCTCTCGGTGGCGATCGTCGGCGATATCCTGCATTCCCGCGTGGCGCGCTCGAACATGATCGCGCTCAAGGCGCTGGGCTGCCCGGACATCCGCGTAGTCGCGCCGAAAACCCTGCTGCCGGTGGGCGTCGAGCAATACGGGGTTAAGGTGTACACCGATCTGACCGAAGGCCTGAAAGACGTCGACGTAGTGATCATGCTGCGCCTGCAACGCGAGCGTATGTCGGGCGGCCTGCTGCCGAGCGAGGGTGAGTTCTACCGCTTGTTCGGCCTGACCACCGCACGCCTGGCCGGCGCCAAGCCCGATGCCATCGTGATGCACCCGGGCCCGATCAACCGCGGCGTGGAGATCGAGTCGGCAGTGGCCGACGGCGCGCACTCGGTCATTCTCAATCAGGTGACCTACGGCATTGCCGTGCGCATGGCCGTTCTGTCCATGGCCATGAGTGGCCAAACCGCACAACGTCAGTTCGAGCAGGAGATCGCCCAGTGAAGTTCAGCATCCTCGGCGCTCGCGTCATCGACCCTGTCAGCGGTCTGGATCAAGTCACCGACATCCATCTTGAAGCGGGCAAGGTTCTCGCCCTCGGCGCGGCCCCTGCCGACTTCAGCCCGACGGAAACCATTGACGCCGCCGGCCTGATCGCCGCACCCGGCCTGGTCGACCTGAACGTGTCGTTGCGCGAGCCGGGTTATAGCCGCAAGGGCAACATTGCCAGCGAAACCCGCGCCGCAGCAGCAGGCGGCGTCACCAGCCTGTGCTGCCCGCCGCGTACAAAACCGGTGCTCGACACGTCTGCCGTTGCCGAGCTGATCCTCGACCGCGCCCGCGAGGCCGGCCACAGCAAGGTCTTCCCTATCGGTGCGCTGAGCAAGGGTCTGGAAGGCGAGCAACTGGCCGAGCTGATTGCCCTGCGCGACGCGGGCTGCGTGGCGTTCACCAACGGCATGGTCAATTTCCGCAGCAACCGCACGTTGTGCCGTGCCCTCGAATACGCGGCGACGTTCGATCTGACCGTGATTTTCAACTCTCAGGACCACGATCTCGCTGAAGGCGGTCTGGCCCACGACGGCCCGACGGCTGCTTTCCTTGGTCTGCCGGGCATTCCGGAAACGGCTGAGACGGTGGCACTGGCGCGTGACCTGCTGCTGGTCGAGCAAAGCGGTGTGCGCGCGCATTTCACGCAGCTGACCAGTGCGCGCGGCGTGGCGTTGATTGCTCAGGCGCAGGCACGCGGCCTGCCGGTGACGGCGGATGTGGCGCTGTATCAGTTGATACTGACCGACGAGGCGCTGACGGGCTTCTCAAGCCTCTATCACGTACAGCCGCCGTTGCGCACACGTGCAGACCGCGACGCGCTGCGTGAAGCGGTGAAGTCGGGTGTGGTACAGGCGATCTCAAGTCATCACCAGCCCCATGAGCGTGATGCGAAGCTGGCCCCGTTCGGCGCGACCGAGCCGGGCATCAGCAGCGTGGAGTTGTTGCTGCCCCTGGCGATGACGCTGGTCGAAGACGGTCTGCTGGACCTGCCGACGCTACTTGCACGCCTTAGTTCGGGACCCGCCGAAGCGCTGCGCCTGCCCGCGGGAAGGCTGATCGCAGGCTCTCCTGCGGACCTGGTGCTGTTCGACCCTGCTGCGTCGACGGTGGCGGGCGAGAAGTGGCTGTCGAAAGGCGAGAACTGCCCGTTCCTCGGCCATTGCCTGCCGAGTGCCGTGAAGTACACGTTTGTGGATGGGCGGGTGAGCTATAACGGTTGAGATTCCCAACCGTAACCTTGTAGGAGCCTGCTTGCTGGCGAACGCGACAGAGGCCGACCATTAGTGTTGGCTGACACGACGCATTCGCGGGCAAGCGCGCTCCTACAAAGAGTATTGCGTTCGACGCCGATTGCGCAGGCTACGCACATCCCGTGTAGGAGCGCGCTTGCCCGCGAAAAGATTCATGCCCCCGCGAAGACGCAACTGACACCCTGCGGAGGGATTCACAGGGTGCGGCGTGCGACCCGATTACGCGGTCGCCAGGGAGTGATTTATCGGCGCGCATTCTTCATCGAGATCTGGTCGTTCAGCGTCCAGAAGTCGTACAGCACGCCCAGCAGCGCCAATCCCCCTGTCAGCAGGTAGATGATCCCCGTGATCCATTTGCCCTGATACATCCGGTGCACACCGAACACGCCCAGAAAGGTCAGCAGAATCCAGGCGAGACTGTAATCGGTCGACCCCGCGTTGAATCGCAGGTCCGCCTCCCGATCCATCGCCGGAATCAGGAACAGATCGATCAGCCAGCCAATGCCCAACAGCCCCAACGTGAAAAACCAGATCGTACCGGTGACCGGCTTGCCGTAATAAAACCGGTGAGCGCCGGTGAATCCCACGATCCAGAGCAGATAGCCCATGACCTTGCTGTGGGTGTCCGGACGCTGAACGTCAGGTTGATAGGTGTTCATTGTTGACCTCGCCTGCTGCAATAGAAAAAAATATGCGTAAGTTTTGTGACTTTCGTGACGCCGTCCGACGTATGGCTTGAACCTCTTTTCAATCGTGCAAACCCTTGTTCTGAAAGGTGATCGGCATAGTGTGAAGACGATTCTGCAGCCAAAACTGACTTTAAGGGCAGTAAATTGTTCGACAAGGGGGCTCAGAATTTCGCAAAAAGCTGTTATAAAGTTGCGCGCTGACCAACAAGAGCCCTGCCTAATGCGTCCATTTTTCAAGACATGGCTGACTATTTGTCTATTTATGCCACTGGCCGCCCACGCCACCAATCGTGAGCAAACGCTTCCACCGAGCTTCACCGGTTTCACCGCCAGGTCCGAGTCGCCGGAATCCGTTTCACGCAACATTGCCGCTCAACGAGCTGCAATGGCTGCACTGGAACAGACGGCTACTCCACTCGAGACCTCTGGCAAGCGAGCCAAAGCTGTTAAAGGGAAATCTTCCCGCAGCACTCGCAAGATTTCGCAGAACACTGTCGCCCTGGCCAACACGGCGCAGATGGGTACCAAACAGAGCAGCACCGTGGTCAACCGGGCCGTTAACGCCATCGGTACACCTTATCGTTGGGGCGGCACCAGCCCAACAAAAGGGTTCGACTGCAGCGGACTGGTGAAATATGCCTTCAACGACGTGAGCGAAGTCGATTTGCCGCGCACCTCCAACGCCATGGCAGAAGGTCACGGGCAGAAGGTTGACCGCAAGGATTTGAAGCCGGGCGACTTGCTGTTCTTCAACATCAAGAGCCGTACGGTGAATCACGTTGCGATCTACCTCGGCAACGACCGATTCGTTCACGCGCCACGCCGTGGCAAATCCGTGACGATCGATACGCTGAAGAAGCCGTACTGGGACAGCCATTACGTCGTCGCCAAGCGTGTGCTGCCAAAGCAGCCGCCGAGCCAGAAAGGCACCGTGCGTATCGCCCAGCGATAAAATCTCGCCGCGACTCACTGTAAGAGCGCGCTTGCCCGCGATTGCAATCTGTCAGCTGAACATCTTCGGCTGACACACCGCGATCGCGGGCAAGCGCGCTCCTACAAGGGTCCTTCTCTACTCGTTAAAAGTTATCCGGCGTCTTTGCCTTCTCCCGCGCACTCTCGCGCGTGATCAGCCCCTTGCTGATCAGATCCTTCAGGCACATATCCAGCGTCTGCATTCCCAGCGATCCCCCGGTCTGAATCGACGAATACATCTGCGCCACCTTGTCCTCGCGGATCAGGTTACGGATCGCCGACGTGCCGATCATGATCTCGTGGGCCGCGACACGCCCCCCGCCGACCTTCTTTAGCAGCGCCTGGGACACGATGGCGTGGAGCGACTCGGAGAGCATCGAGCGGATCATCGACTTCTCCTGCGCCGGGAACACGTCGACGATCCGGTCGATGCTCTTGGCCGCGGACGTGGTGTGCAACGTGCCGAACACCAGGTGGCCGGTTTCTGCCGCCGTCAGCGCCAGACGGATGGTCTCGAGGTCGCGCAGCTCACCCACCAGAATCACGTCAGGGTCTTCCCGCAGCGCCGAACGCAGCGCTTCGGCGAAGCCGTGAGTGTCGCGATGGACTTCGCGCTGGTTGATCAGGCTTTTCTTGGACTCGTGGACGAATTCGATCGGGTCTTCGATGGTGAGGATATGGTGGTGCTTGTTGCTGTTCAGGTAATCGACCATCGCCGCCAGAGTGGTCGACTTGCCCGAGCCGGTCGGACCGGTGACCAAAACCAGACCGCGCGGCACGTCGGTAATCTTGCGAAACACTTCGCCCATGCCCAGCTCTTCCATGCTCAGGACCTTGGATGGAATGGTCCGGAACACCGCGCCGGCGCCGCGATTCTGGTTGAAAGCGTTGACCCGAAAGCGCGCCACGCCCGGCACCTCGAAGGAGAAGTCTGTCTCCAGATCCTCCTCGAAGTCCTTGCGCTGCTTGTCGTTCATGATGTCGTAGATCAGCGCCTGAACCTCTTTCTGGTCCAATGCGGGCAGGTTGATCCGCCGCACATCGCCATCGACTCGGATCATCGGTGGCAGGCCGGCAGAGAGATGCAAGTCCGACGCGCCTTGCTTGGCACTGAAGGCCAGCAGCTCGGTAATATCCATACAGCTCCTCATCACATAGAATGCCGCAGACTTTAGCCCTGCTGGCGCAAATCAATGTCCACGATAGCAGAGAACATTTCAACGCTCGCCGAGCGAATTCGTAGCGCAGCGCAAGCGGTGCAGCGCGACCCGGCCTCTGTCGGCCTGTTGGCGGTGAGCAAGACCAAACCGGCGAGCGATCTGCGGGAAGCCTACGACGCCGGGCTCCGCGATTTCGGCGAGAACTACCTTCAGGAAGCCCTCGGCAAACAGGCCGAATTGAGCGACCTGCCCTTGATCTGGCATTTCATCGGCCCCATCCAGTCCAACAAGACTCGCGCCATCGCCGAGAATTTTGCCTGGGTGCATTCCGTGGACCGTCTGAAAATCGCGCAACGGCTGTCCGAACAGCGTCCGCCCGAGCTGCCACCCCTGAACATCTGTATTCAGGTCAACGTCAGTGGCGAGGCCAGCAAGTCAGGCTGCAGCCCTGAAGACCTGCCTGCACTGGCCCAGGCCATCAGCGCGCTGCCGAATCTGAAACTGCGCGGCCTGATGGCCATTCCCGAACCCACCGACGACCGCGACGAACAGAACGCTTCGTTCGCCGCCGTTAGCACGTTGCAGGCGCAACTGGGCCTGCCGCTGGACACGCTTTCCATGGGCATGAGCCACGACCTCGAAGCCGCCATCGCACAAGGCGCGACCTGGGTGCGGGTTGGCACTGCCCTCTTCGGCGCCCGCAATTATGGGCAGCCTTAACCTTTGCCCCACAGGAAACCGTTCATGAGCAAAACCCGTATCGCGTTCATCGGCGCCGGCAACATGGCTGCCAGCCTGATTGGCGGCATGCGCGCACAGGGCGTCGACGCCGAGCTGATTCGTGCCAGTGACCCGGGCGCAGAAACCCGCGAGCGCGTGGCAAAAGAACACGGCATCACAGTCGTCGCCGACAACGCCGAAGCGATTGAAGGCGCCGATGTGGTGCTGTTGGCAGTCAAGCCGCAGATGATGAAATCCGTGTGCGAAGCGCTGAAGCCGGCGCTAAAGCCTCATCAATTGATCGTGTCCATTGCCGCCGGGATCACCTGCGCGAGCATGCGGGCCTGGCTGGGCGAGCAACCCCTCGTGCGCTGCATGCCAAACACGCCCGCACTGCTGCGCCAGGGTGTCAGCGGCCTGTACGCCACCGCCGATGTCACCCAGGCACAGCGTGAGCAGGCCGAGACGTTGCTGTCGGCGGTCGGGATTGCACTGTGGGTCGATGAAGAAGCGCACATCGATGCCGTGACTGCGGTATCAGGCAGCGGCCCGGCGTATTTCTTCCTGCTGATCGAAGCCATGACCGCCGCAGGCGTAAAGCTCGGCCTGCCGGCTGACGTTGCCAGCAAGCTCACCCTGCAAACCGCGCTGGGCGCCGCTTTGATGGCGACCGGCAGCGACGTCGACGCAGCTGAACTGCGTCGCCGTGTGACCTCGCCTGCGGGCACCACCGAAGCGGCCATCAAATCGTTCCAGGCCGACGGCTTCGAAGCCATTGTGGAGAAGGCGCTGGGCGCCGCTGCACATCGCTCCGCCGAACTCGCCGAACAGCTGGGCAAATAAGGAACCACTCATGAATGCACTCACCGGCGCCACGATTTTCGTCATCCAGACGCTCATCAGCCTGTACCTGACCATCGTTCTGCTGCGCTTCGTGCTGCAGCTGGTCAAAGCCAACTTCTACAACCCGCTCTGCCAGTTCGCCGTCCGTGCGACCCAGCCGTTGCTCAAGCCTATTCGGCGCATCGTGCCGAGCGTCTTCGGACTCGACACGTCCTCGCTGCTGCTGGCGATCGTCATTCAGGCGCTGTTGATGGCCTTCGTGCTGATGATGACCTACGGCACCATCGGCGATATCCCGCACCTGTTGATGTGGTCGATCATCGGTATCACGTCGCTGCTGCTGAAGATTTTCTGGGTGGCGATGATCATCATGGTCATCGTTTCGTGGATTGCTCCGGGCAGCCACAACCCGGCCGCCGAGCTGGCCTACCAGATCAGCGAACCAATCCTGGCGCCGTTCCGTCGCATCATCCCCAACCTGGGCGGCATGGACATCTCGCCGATCTTCGCCTTTATCGCGATTCAGGTGCTGCAGTCCTACGTCATGCCTGCGCTGGCGGCCTACGCCGGAATGCCCCAAGAGCTGTGGCGTTTGATCTGACAGTCAGGGCGACGACGTCATTTGCCGTCGCCCTTTTCCCTGCCTTACGACCATCGCGCCTGCTGACGGCGTAGGAGCGTGGCTTGTCCCGCGATCGGCTGCGCAGCAGTCGTAAACCTGAAAATTCGGTATGGCTGAACCACCGCGCCGTGTGATTTCAGGATTGCTGCGCAACCCATCGCGGGACAAGCCACGCTCCTACGCCCTCCGGGCAGAATCCAAAGCGCTACCCTCCGCGAAATCAGCCATTTACTTTGTTGCCGCACCCCGGCGCGATCTTTAGACTTACGCCTCATTTCAGCGAGAGCAGGTCGATGTCCACGGTCTTTCCCAAAGATTCTGTCGGTCTAGTCACGCCGCAAACGGCGCATTTCAATGAGCCGCTGGCCTTGGCCTGCGGCCGTTCGTTGCCTGCCTACGATCTCATCTACGAAACCTACGGCCAGCTCAACGCCGCCAAGAGCAACGCGGTGCTGATTTGCCACGCGCTGTCGGGTCATCACCACGCGGCGGGCTACCACAGCGTCGAAGACCGCAAGCCGGGCTGGTGGGACAGCTGCATCGGCCCCGGCAAACCCATCGACACCGACACGTTCTTCGTCGTCAGCCTGAACAACCTTGGCGGCTGCAACGGCTCCACCGGCCCCAGCAGCATCAACCCGGAAACCGGCAGGCCCTTTGGCGCCGACTTCCCGGTGTTGACGGTCGAAGACTGGGTGCACAGCCAGGCGCGTCTGGCCGACAGGCTGGGCGTCGATCAATGGGCCGCCATCGTCGGCGGCAGCCTGGGCGGCATGCAGGCGCTGCAATGGACGATCACCTACCCCGAGCGTGTGCGGCACTGTCTGGCGATTGCTTCCGCGCCCAAGCTGTCGGCGCAGAACATCGCGTTCAACGAAGTCGCGCGGCAGGCGATCCTGACGGACCCGGAATTCCACGGCGGCTCGTTTCAGGAACACGGCGTGATCCCCAAGCGCGGCCTGATGCTGGCACGCATGGTCGGGCACATCACGTACCTGTCCGATGACTCGATGGGTGAGAAATTCGGCCGGGGCCTGAAAAACGAAAACCTCAACTACGACTTCCACAGCGTGGAATTCCAGGTCGAAAGCTACCTGCGGTATCAGGGCGAGGAGTTTTCCGGGCGTTTCGACGCCAACACCTACCTGCTGATGACCAAGGCGTTGGACTACTTCGATCCGGCCGCCAACTTCAACGACAACCTCGCCGCCACCTTCGCCAATGCCAGCGCCAGGTTCTGCGTGATGTCGTTCACCACCGACTGGCGCTTCTCCCCGGCCCGCTCGCGTGAGTTGGTCGACGCGCTGATGGCGGCGAAAAAGGACGTCTGCTATCTGGAGATTGATGCGCCCCAGGGCCACGACGCCTTCCTGATCCCGATCCCGCGCTACTTGCAGGCCTTCTCCAGCTACATGAACCGAATTGCACTCTGAGGACACCATGAGAGCCGACCTGGAAATCATCCAAGACTGGATACCGGCAGGCAGCCGTGTGCTCGACCTTGGCTGCGGCGACGGCGAATTGCTGGCCTGGCTGCAGCAGCACAAACAAGTGACGGGCTACGGCCTGGAAAACGACGCCGATAACATCGCGCGCTGCGTGGCGCGGGGCGTCAATGTCATCGAACAGGATCTGGACAAGGGGCTGGGCAACTTCGCCAGCAACAGTTTCGATGTTGTGGTGATGACCCAGGCGCTTCAGGCCGTGCACTATCCGGACCGCATCCTCGACGAAATGCTGCGCGTGGGCCGTCAGTGCATCATCACCTTTCCCAACTTCGGGCACTGGCGTTGCCGCTGGTACCTGGCGAGCAAGGGGCGGATGCCGGTTTCCGAGTTCCTGCCGTACACCTGGTACAACACGCCGAATATCCACTTCTGCACCTTCGAAGATTTCGAAGAGCTGTGCCGGGGTCGCTCGGCGAAGGTCATTGATCGGCTGGCGGTCGATCAACAGCATCGGCACGGCTGGGCCAGCAAGCTTTGGCCTAACCTGTTGGGGGAAATCGGCATCTATCGGGTCAGCAGCCCAGGCTTGCAGGACCACCAGATTGCCGTGTGACCCAATGCCGAGCGGTGAATGATCATCGCTCGTCCAGCGTCAGCGTCTCGCTTCCAAACCTGAAGGGCGACAGCGACGCGAATGCGCTCAGCTTCAATCAGCAGATTTTCACGCAGCCGATTTTCACGGACTCATCATGAACCTCACCCAGCTCGTACTGGCCAGCCACAACGCCGGCAAACTCAAAGAACTTCAGGCCATGCTCGGCGCCAGCGTACATCTGCGCTCGATCGGCGAGTTCAGCACCGTGGAGCCAGAAGAAACCGGGCTGTCGTTCGTCGAGAACGCCATCCTCAAGGCGCGCAATGCCGCGCGTATTTCCGGTCTGCCGGCGCTGGCCGATGACTCGGGGCTGGCGGTGGATTACCTGGGCGGTGCGCCGGGCATCTATTCCGCGCGTTACGCCGACGGCCAGGGTGATGCGGCAAACAACGCGAAATTGCTGGACGCCCTCAAGGACGTCCCCGCCGAGCAACGCGGCGCCCAGTTCGTCTGCGTGCTGGCACTCGTGCGCCACGCCGACGACCCGCTGCCGATCCTCTGCGAAGGCCTGTGGCACGGCCGCATCCTCACCGCCGCCAGCGGCGAGCAGGGCTTTGGTTATGACCCGCTGTTCTGGGTGCCGGAGCGCAACTGCTCAAGCGCCGAACTCACCCCGGCCGACAAGAACCAGATCAGCCACCGCGCCCGCGCCATGGCCATCCTGCGTCAGCGTCTGGGGCTGAGCCCTGATCAGCAATGACTCAGGATTCCACGACCCGGCCGCTGATTCTCGGCGCGGCCGGTTTCTCCTCTGAGCAGCCGCGGGCGCCGCTTGCCGATCTGCCGCCGCTTTCGCTGTACATCCATATCCCGTGGTGCGTGCGCAAATGCCCGTATTGCGATTTCAACTCCCACACGGCGAGCCCCGTATTGCCGGAGCAGGAGTACGTCGACGCGCTGCTGGCCGATCTCGACCAGGACTTGCCCCACGTCTACGGCCGCGAGTTGAGCACGATCTTTTTCGGTGGCGGTACGCCCAGCCTGTTCAGCGCCGATGCGCTGGGACGTCTGCTGCGCGGTGTTGAGCAACGCATCCGCTTCGCGCCCGACATCGAGATTACGCTGGAAGCCAACCCCGGCACCTTCGAGCAGGTGAAATTCAGCGCGTATCGGGGCTTGGGCATCAATCGGCTGTCCATCGGCATCCAGAGCTTTCAGGAAGCCAAGCTCAAGGCGCTCGGGCGTATCCATAACGGCGATGAGGCCGTGCGCGCGGCGGACATGGCCCGTCAGGCAGGTTTCGACAACTTCAACCTGGACCTGATGCATGGCTTGCCGGATCAATCCCAGGAAGACGCGCTTGGCGATCTGCGTCAGGCGATCGCCCTCGCACCGACGCACATTTCCTGGTATCAGCTGACCCTTGAGCCGAATACAGTCTTCTGGAATCAGCCGCCCACACTGCCGGAAGACGACATCCTCTGGGACATTCAAGAGGCCGGTCAGACCCTGCTTCGGGAAAACGGCTACGCCCAATACGAAGTGTCGGCTTACGCCCAACCGGGACGCGAAGCGCGACATAACCTGAATTACTGGAGCTTCGGGGACTTTATCGGGATCGGCGCGGGGGCCCACGGCAAGCTCAGCCACCCGGACGGGCGCATCATCCGCACCTGGAAAACCCGATTGCCCAAGGATTACCTCAATCCGGCCAAGGCCTATCAAGCTGGCGAAAAGCTGCTGCCACTGGATGAGATGCCGTTTGAGTTTTTGATGAACGCCCTGCGCCTGACAAAAGGCGTGGACGCTGCATTATTTCAGCGCCGCACCGGTCTAAGCGTCGATTCGCTCGCCAGCGCCCGTCTTGAGGCGGAACAACGCTGCTTGCTGGAAACCGATCCGTCACGGCTGGTGGCGACCCCTCGCGGCCAGTTATTCCTCAACGACCTGCTGCAGCACTTTCTTCTGTAAGGCTCAACACTAAGGACACTGAATGGAATTCGTACTCGACTTGCTGGCCACTGTCTCGCGCTGGAGTCGCAGCAATTTGTCGGAAATCTCCCTGGCATTGGTGGGCTGTCTGCTGATTCTGTTCGGGACGGACATCAAGGGCTGGATCGAAGGCCGCATCGGCAGCTTTGCCGGCGCTCTGCGCATTCCGATCATGGCGCTGCTCTGCACCGTCGGCAGTGGCGCTGCGCTGATTTATGCCACGCCGTGGGTCGTGCGCGGCTTGAGCCAGTTCAACAACTACAGCCTGGCGCCGGTGTTGGTGGTGGTGCTGGTGTTGATCGGGGTCGTGGCCGATCGGAAGTAACCGACCGGAAATGCAAAAGCGCCCTTGCCCGCCATGGCGGGAAGGGCGCTCTCAAGACATCACACTCCGCTGTTGCCGAATGCGATCAGCCCATTAGCGAATGCTCTGGATGCTGCCTTTATTGCCGGTCACTTTCACGTTCACTTGCTTGAAGATGAAGTAATCGTTGACGGTAACCTCATAGCGCGGCGCGACGATCAGGTCGGAACCGGACGATTTGACGGCCTTGAACGCAGCGGCTGCCTTGGTGGAGGAAATCGGGTCCGGAAGAGGCAGGCCCATGCCACCGCCGCTCGCACCGCCGTAGGTCACGCCGTCAGCGAACTGAGTGTCGCCGCCGATGTTCAACCAGCCGAACAGCACATTGGTGGACGACTCGCCGCTGATGGCTTCACCGACTTTGACATCAGCCTTCAGATCAGTCTTCACATCGCCGGACAGCGAAGCGCTTGGCTGGCTGACGTTGTAGCTGACACAGCCGCTGGTGGTCGCGATCAGCGTGGCGATAGCAGCCATTTGCCAAAATTTGTTCATCTTCATTCCTCGTCATCAATAGTGATATATGCAACGGCGGGGACTATGAAGATAAGAACTGAAAATGGATGTCGGACGATTCCGAAGACCTTGTAGCCTTCTTAGGAAGAAATCGAAGGGTTCGTCATACGAGGCAATTAGCGGCTGAAATGAGCCGTAAAAACTCAAAAGCGGCCGCAAGGGCCGCCTCTGGTCGAGAAGTGATCAGGCCAGCTTCTCGAATTTCAGATCCCAAACCCCGTGGCCGAGGCGTTCGCCACGGCGCTCGAACTTGGTGATCGGACGTTCCGCAGGGCGCGGAACGCATTTACCGTCTTCGGCCAGGTTGCGGTAACCCGGGGCCACATTCATGACTTCCAGCATGTATTCGGCATACGGTTCCCAGTCGGTCGCCATATGCAGCACGCCGCCCGGCTTCAACTTGGTGCGTACCAGTTCGGCAAACTCGGCCTGGACGATACGGCGCTTGTGATGGCGCGACTTGTGCCACGGATCAGGGAAGAACAGCATCAGCCGGTCCAGGCTGTTGTCAGCCACACAACGGTTGAGCACTTCGATTGCATCGCAATCATAAACCCGCAGGTTGGTAAGCCCCTGGGTCAGCACACCGTTGAGCAAGGCACCGACGCCCGGACGGTGCACCTCCACGCCGATGAAATCCTGCTCTGGCGCGGCGGCAGCCATCTCCAGCAGCGAGTGCCCCATGCCGAAACCGATTTCGAGGGTACGCGGCGCCGAACGACCAAACACCTGATCAAAATCCACCGGGGCGTCCGCCAGCGGCAGCACGAACCGTTCTTTGCCTTGGTCCAGGCCGCGTTGCTGGCCTTCGGTCATGCGACCGGCGCGCATCACGAAGCTCTTGATGCGGCGGTGATGGCTGTCATCGCCTGGCGCTTTGGCATTTTCGTCATTCATCACTTCATCGTCCGGAAGTGGGTCGGGCGTTTGCGAATCAATCATCAACAGGCTCTTACTTGATCAGACCATCCAGCGGCGAGGATGCGCTGGCATAGAGTTTCTTGGGCATACGACCGGCCAGGTAAGCCATGCGTCCCGCCAGAATGGCGTGCTTCATGGCTTCGGCCATCAGCACCGGGTGCTGCGCGTGAGCGATGGCCGAGTTCATCAGCACCGCTTCGCATCCCAGTTCCATGGCGATAGTGGCATCGGACGCAGTCCCGACACCGGCATCCACCAGCACCGGGACTTTCGATTCTTCGAGGATGATCTGCAGGTTGTACGGGTTGCAGATCCCCAGGCCAGTACCGATCAGGCCCGCGAGGGGCATCACCGCGCAGCAACCGATTTCGGCGAGCTGACGGGCAATGATCGGGTCATCGCTGGTGTAGACCATGACGTCGAAGCCGTCCCGAACCAGCGTTTCGGCTGCCTTTAGGGTCTCGATGACATTGGGGAACAGGGTTTTCTGGTCAGCGAGGACTTCCAGCTTGACCAGATTGTGGCCATCGAGCAGCTCGCGGGCCAGACGGCAGGTGCGCACGGCTTCGATGGCGTCGTAGCAACCGGCAGTGTTCGGCAGGATGGTGTAGCGGTCCGGCGGCAGCACGTCCAGCAGGTTCGGTTCGCCCGGGTTCTGCCCCAGGTTGGTCCGGCGCACGGCAACGGTGACAATCTCGGCGCCCGAGGCTTCGATGGCCAGTCGGGTCTGTTCCATGTCCGTGTACTTGCCAGTGCCGACCAGCAGGCGCGACTGAAAAGTACGACCGGCCACGGTAAACGGCTTGTCGCTGCGAACGTTGCTCATCTGAATTCCTCTTTACGGTTGAGGTTCTTGCAGTGCTTGCGGATCAGGCCTGCGGCACGTCGAAGGCTAACCGCCACCGATGGCGTGCACCACTTCGACCTGATCGCCTTCGGTCAGCGTCGTGGCGGCATGCTGGCTGCGCGGGACGATGTCCAGATTGAGCTCGACGGCGACTCGGCGCCCGGTCAGATCCAGACGTGTCAGCAATCCTGCGACGGTCTCGCCGTCGGGAAGCTCAAAGGATTCACCGTTCAACTGAATGCGCATGCGAGGGGGCAGCCATCATTTTAGGGGGCGAGCATTCTAGCCCGATCGGCCGGTATGACCAAGGCAAAGCCACGCCATTCGTCTCAGGCGTGGCCGAGGGTTGCTGCGCGCTCGACATAAGCGCACGCATTCGGGATCAGAGCGTGTCGAGGCCCAGGCGCCATGCCGTCCAGCCAAGAATGGCCCAACCGATCAGGAAAAACAGGCCGCCGAAGGGAGTGATGATGCCCAGCTTGGTCGCGCCGGTCAGCGTCATCAGGTAAAGGCTGCCGGAAAACAGGATGATGCCCAGTGTGAAAGAGATCCCTGCGTAAGTCACGAGCCGGCCCTGGATCTGCATCGCCAGCAGTGCCACGCCGAAAATCGCCAGCGCATGAATCAGCTGATAGAGCACGCCGGTGTGGAAGACCGCCAGGTACTCGGGCGTCAGGCGATTTTTCAGGCCATGGGCCGCGAACGCGCCAAGGGCAACGCCGGTGAATCCGAAGAAGGAGGCCAGCATCAGAAAGGTTCGTAACATGTACAACTCCAGGCAAGTTCAATGACGCGTGGTCTGTATAATGGCCCGCTCAACCGGTTCGGCCAAGCCATCTCTATGCTGCAATTACTCCTCCGTCGTGTCACCAAAGGCCTGCTCTGGTTCGCAGCGGCAAGTGTCGTGCTGGTACTGATTTTTCGCTGGGTCCCTCCTCCCTTCACCGCATTGATGGTCGAACGCAAGATCGAATCCTGGTTCGACGGGCAGCCCATTGACCTGCAGCGCGACTGGGAATCATGGGACAACATCTCCAATGACCTGAAAATCGCCGTCATCGCTGGCGAGGATCAGAAGTTCGCCGAGCATTGGGGTTTCGATATCGACGCCATCCAGGCCGCACTGGTTCACAACGAACGCGGCGGTTCACTGCGCGGGGCGAGTACGCTGAGCCAGCAGGTGTCGAAAAACCTGTTTCTGTGGTCGGGCCGCAGCTATTTTCGCAAGGGTCTTGAAGCCTGGTTTACCGGGCTGATCGAGGTGTTCTGGTCCAAGCAGCGCATTCTCGAGGTGTACCTGAACAGCGTGGAATGGGACGACGGGGTCTTCGGCGCCCAGGCCGCTGCGCAGCATCACTTTCATGTGAATGCGAGCCAGCTGTCCACGCAACAGGCGAGTTACTTGGCCGCCGTCCTGCCCAACCCCCGGGAATGGAGCGCAAGCCATCCCAGCAGCTACGTCTCACGCCGCGCAGGCTGGATCCGCCAGCAGATGAGGCAGCTGGGTGGGGATGAGTATTTGACGGGGCTGAATCACAGCCGCAAGTGGTAAGCCACGATCCCTGTAGGAGCCGGCTTGCTGGCGAACGCCCCCTGTCAGTGGATAAAGAGGTGACTGACACACCGCATTCGCGGGCAAGCGCGCTCCTACAGTTGATTTGCGTCGTCCATCAATCTGCATCCACGCCGGTAATCCCCGTGGTAACCATCTCGCAGGTCTAAAGTCCCGAGATAACATGGCATGGAACGCGGTCTGCCTCTGCCCGCAGGGCGTAGGAGCGCGCTTGCCCGCGAAGGCGTTCTCGGGGCGCCGGCCTTCACGCCTGACACGACGCCTATGGATCAATCCACGCAAATCCGTAGCGGGCTTGCTGGCGAATGCGCGCGTTCAGACACTAGCTAACGAATGCCATATGAGGTTCGCCAGCAAGCCGGCTCCTACGGATTGTCGTTGGAGGCAACCAGATTTAGCGTCGGCCCCACAAACAAAAACGCCCCGATCATATCGGGGCGTTTTGCGTTTCGGCGCGGCGATCAGGCAGCGATCGACAGCTTCAGCTTGTTCATCGCGCTCTTCTCAAGCTGACGAATCCGCTCGGCAGAGACGTTGTACTTCTCGGCCAGGTCATGCAGCGTCGCTTTTTCTTCCGCCAGCCAGCGTTGATAGAGAATATCTCGGCTGCGGTCGTCGAGCACGTTCAGCGCTTCGTGCAGATTGGCCGTCGAGCTGTCAGTCCAGTCGGAATCTTCCAGCTGACGCGCCGGATCGTAACGATGGTCTTCCAGGTAGTTGGCCGGCGACTGGAAAGCGCTGTCGTCGTCAGCTTCTGCTGCCGGGTCGAACGCCATATCATGGCCGGTCAGACGGCTTTCCATCTCACGCACTTCACGGGGCTCGACGCCCAGGCTTTCTGCTACGCGATGCACTTCTTCGTTGTTCAGCCAGGCCAGACGCTTCTTCTGACTGCGCAGGTTAAAGAACAACTTGCGCTGAGCCTTGGTGGTCGCGACCTTCACGATGCGCCAGTTGCGCAGGATGAACTCGTGAATTTCTGCTTTGATCCAGTGCACTGCAAAGGACACCAGACGCACGCCCATCTCGGGGTTGAAGCGCTTAACGGCCTTCATCAGGCCAACGTTACCTTCCTGAATCAGGTCAGCCTGAGCCAGCCCATAACCGGAATAACTGCGTGCGATATGCACGACAAATCGCAGGTGGGCGAGCACCATCTGCCGAGCCGCCCCCAGATCCTGCTCGTAATAGAGACTCTCGGCCAGTTCACGCTCCTGCTCAGGCGTCAGCAGTGGAATGCTGTTTACCGTATGCACATAGGCTTCCAGGTTTGCACCCGGAACCAAGGCATAAGCAGGTTGCAAAGAAGTGGTCATACGAAAAAACCTCCGACACATAACTCGTGCAGTTCAGCACTGCGAAATTGACCGGGAACCGCTAGACAAGTTCCCTGAGCTGAAAAGTCAATAGGTGAAACAAAATTTACTAACGAGGTTGCTACTCAACACTAACGAGGTGCCAACTCTCTTAAATGGCGCGCTACCGCAATCCACGCACCGATATACCCCAACAGCACCGCTCCAAGCAAGAGCGACAAGCCGTCTGACACTGGCACGCCGGCGAGGGCAAAATTGCTGCCGTAGAGCCCGGCCAGCCTGACCACCGCTTCGTTCAACCAGTCTAGCCCGAAAGCCAGAACACCCCAGGAAAGAACGCCAGCGCCCAGCCCGTACAACGCCCCCATATAAAGGAAGGGCCGACGCACGTAGCTGTCCGTACCGCCTACCAACTTGATGACCTCGATTTCCGTACGACGGTTCTCGATGTGCAGACGAATGGTGTTGCCGATGACCAGCAGCAGCGCCGCGACCAGCAATACGGTGAGCCCGAAAACGAACCGGTCTCCCAGCTTGAGGATAGCGGCCAGACGCTCGACCCAGACCAGGTCAAGTTGGGCCTGCTGCACTTTAGGCAGCTCGGCCAGACGCGTACGTAACGCCTCCAGCGCGGCTTTGTCAACTTCCAGTGGGGTCACCAGCACAACGCCGGGCAGCGGGTTTTCAGGCAGCTCCTTCAGCGCCTCGCCCAAGCCGGACTGTTTCTGGAATTCGTTCAGCGCCTCATCGCGGCTGATGTACTCGGCATCAGCGACGCCCGGCATTTCCTTGATCTGACGAACCAGGCCTTCGCCTTCGCTCGGCGACGCTTCCAGTTGCAGATACAGGGAGATCTGCGCCGCACGCTGCCATGAACCGCCCAAGCGCTCGACATTGCTCAACAACAACGACAAGCCCATCGGCAGGCTCAAGGCAATCGCCATCACCAGACAGGTAAAAAAGCTGCCGATGGGCTGCTTGCCGAGACGGCGCAAGCTGTCCAGCAGGCTTGAACGGTGGGCTTCGATCCAGGCGTTGAACAACTCGCCGAAACTCGGGCCGTCATCGTCATCGCGCTTCTTTTTCTTTTGCGGCGCCGGGTCTGAAGCCTTGGGCGCTACGCGTTCGGAAACCTTGGGGCTGCGAGTGGCACTCATACGCCAGCCTCCCCGTCGCCGATCAATCGGCCGCGCTGTAACGTCAGCATGCGATGGCGCATGCGCGCGATCAATGCCAGGTCGTGGCTTGCAATCAGCACGCTGGTGCCCAGTCGGTTGATGTCTTCGAACACACCCATGATTTCGGCCGCCAGTCGCGGGTCAAGGTTACCGGTGGGTTCGTCCGCCAGCAGCAGGGCCGGGCGGTGAACGATGGCGCGGGCGATGCCGACGCGCTGTTGCTGACCGGTGGACAAGTCGCCCGGGTACAGCTCGGCTTTATCAGACAACGCCACGCGCTCAAGGGCCGAGTCGACGCGCTTGACCACTTCGGTCTTGGACAAGCCGAGTATCTGCAGCGGCAGCGCGACGTTGTTGAACACCGTGCGATCAAACAGCAGCTGGTGATTCTGGAACACGACGCCGATCTGACGACGCAGAAACGGAATCTGCGCGGTGCTGATCTGGCCGAGATCCTGACCCGCCAGCAAAAGCTTGCCGGTGGTCGGACGTTCCATCGCCAGCAGCAGGCGCAGCAAGGTGCTCTTGCCCGCGCCGGAGTGACCGGTCACAAACAGAAATTCTCCACGACGCACTCGAAAGCTCAGCTCATGCAAGCCGACGTGTCCGTTCGGATAGCGTTTACCGACCTGTTCGAAACGAATCATGGGCGCTCCCGCTCGGCGAATAGGGCTTGGACGAACGGTTCCGCTTCGAAGGTTCGCAGATCGTCGATGCCTTCACCGACACCGATGTAGCGAATCGGCAGGCCGAACTGCTTGGCCAGGGCGAAGATCACGCCGCCCTTGGCCGTGCCGTCGAGCTTGGTCAGCGCAAGGCCGGTGAGCTGGACGGTCTGGTTGAACTGTTTGGCCTGATTGATGGCGTTCTGGCCCGTGCCGGCGTCCAGCACCAGCAAGACCTCATGGGGAGCGTCGGCGTCGAGCTTGCCGATCACGCGGCGAACCTTCTTCAGCTCTTCCATCAGGTTGTCTTTGGTGTGCAGACGGCCCGCCGTGTCGGCGATCAGCACGTCGATGCCGCGCGCTTTGGCGGCCTGAACGGCATCGAAAATCACCGAAGCCGAATCAGCGCCCGTGTGTTGGGCGATGACCGGGATCTTGTTGCGCTCGCCCCAGACCTGCAGCTGCTCAACGGCTGCAGCACGGAAGGTGTCGCCCGCTGCCAGCATGACCTTTTTGCCTTCCAGCTGAAGCTTCTTGGCCAGCTTGCCGATGGTGGTGGTTTTACCCGCACCGTTGACGCCCACGACCAGAATCACGAATGGTTTGTGCTGTGCCGTGATGACCAGCGGTGCTTCCACTGGCTTGAGCATTTCGGTCAGCTCGTTCTGGAGCGACTTGTACAGCGCGTCGCTGTCGGTGAGCTGCTTGCGCGCCACTTTCTGCGTCAAGTTGCGCACGATCGCCGACGTTGCTTCCACGCCGACGTCTGCGGTCAACAGTCGGGTTTCCAGCTCGTCGAGCATGTCGTCGTCGATGGCTTTCTTGCCCAGGAACAGGCTGGCCATCCCCTCGCCCAGGCTGGCGCTGGTTTTCGAAAGGCCCTGCTTCAGGCGCGCGAAAAAACCAGGCTGCTTGGGTGCGCTGGATCCTTCAGACGGGACAGGGGGCACGCTCGTTTCCAGAACGGGTACGGCAGCTGCGGCTGGAACCATCGGCGCTGTCGTCAACGGCGGCGTCAGCGCAGGGAGATCATTGCCGGAAACCGGATCAGGCAGCGCGACGGGGGTCGGCTCGATGGACGGAGCCGCTTCGAACGATGTCGTATCGATGACCGCCGGTTGAGCGGGCACCTCAGCCGATGGAGCGACTGCGGACTCCACGTTGGACTCGGTGTGAACCGGGATGGGCGGCGTAACGTGAGGCTCGCGCTCATCGGTGAAAGCCACTGGCTCTTCAGCAACAGGCAGGTGAAGCCAAGGATCTTCGACCGGGGCCGAAAGCGCCTCAGTCGTAGCGGTTTGTGGCAAGGGCTGCGGCGCGGTTTGCGACGCATGCTGGGCCGGGATGACCGGGGCGTTGTTCTGCTCAGCAACAGCCGGGGCCTGATCGGGCACGGACTCTGGCGCTGGTGCGGGGGCATTCTGAGGCGGCTCGGGAGTGACTTCCTGCGGCTTTTTGCGCAGCCATCCGAACAGGCCTTTTTTCTCGCCAGCCGGGGCTGGGGTCTTCTTGTCGTCGTTGGAACCAAACATGGAGGACGGCTATCTCACGGTAACGACGCGCCAGAGCGGCGCCTCTGAAAAATTCTGTATGCGAAACAGACTGCTTTTATGTCCGCTTGTTCATAGGTTGCCCACGTCAAATAATCGGACCGTCGCCGGACCGTCCTACATGCGAATTCGGGCCAGGTCCTACAAGGTCTGTTTACGGCTCGGACATCTTAGCCATAGTCGTCAGGCAAACTGGCCGCTATCCTAACACCCCCGCGCCCGCTGACGCTAAGCAGGCCGTCTCCAAGGTTCAAATCACGAATGAATGCTCTAGCCCGCTGTGCCGCAGGCCTGCTGCTCAGCACAATCTGTTTGCCCTTCGCCGCATCGGCTGCCGACCCACAACCCACCACCGAATTCACGCTGGACAACGGCCTGAAGGTCGTCGTGCGTGAAGATCATCGCGCGCCGGTCGTGGTGTCGCAGGTCTGGTACAAGGTCGGCTCCAGCTACGAGACGCCTGGCCAGACGGGCCTTTCCCATGCGCTGGAACACATGATGTTCAAGGGCAGCTCGAAGGCGGGTCCCGGCGAAGCATCGCTGATTCTGCGCGACCTGGGCGCGGAAGAGAACGCGTTCACCAGCGATGACTACACCGCTTATTACCAAGTGCTGGCCCGTGATCGACTGGCCGTTGCTTTCGAACTGGAAGCCGACCGCATGGCCACCCTGCGCCTGCCCCCTGAAGAGTTCGCGCGGGAAATCGAAGTTATCAAGGAAGAGCGCCGCCTGCGCACCGATGACAAGCCGAACGCCAAGGCCTATGAGCGCTTCAAGGCCATCGCTTACCCCGCCAGCGGCTACCACACGCCCACCATTGGCTGGATGGCTGACCTTGACCGCATGACGGTCGAGGAGCTGCGCCACTGGTATGAATCCTGGTACGTGCCCAACAACGCCACGCTGGTGGTGGTCGGCGACGTGAAGCCCGATGAGGTGAAAGCCCTGGCTGAGCGCTTCTTCGGCCCGGTGCAACGCCGCGATGTGCCGCCGTCGAAAAAGCCGCTGGAGCTTGCCGAACCTGGCCTGCGCCAGATCACCGTGCATGTCGCCACGCAGATGCCGAGCCTGATGTATGGCTTCAACGTGCCGAGCCTGGCTACCGCCACCGATCCGCAGTCCGTCAACGCACTGCGCCTGATCTCGGCCTTGCTCGACGGCGGCTACAGCGCGCGCATCCCCACGCGTCTGGAGCGCGGCGAAGAGCTGGTCACCGGCGCTTCATCCGACTACGACGCCTACACCCGCGGCGACAGCCTGTTCACCATCAGCGCCACGCCCAATCAGCAGAAGAAGAAAACCCTCGCCGACGCTGAAGCCGGCATCTGGCGCCTGCTCGACGAACTGAAAACCAAGCCGCCCGCCAAGGAAGAGCTGGAACGGGTCCGCGCCCAGGTGATCGCCGGATTGGTGTACGAGCGCGACTCCATTACCAGTCAGGCCAGCACCATCGGCGAACTGGAAACAGTGGGCCTGTCCTGGAGGCTCATCGATCAGGAACTGGCCGCGCTGCAAAGCGTGACGCCGGAAGACATCCAGAAAGCCGCCCGTACTTATTTCACCCGCGAGCGCCTCGCCGTTGCGCATGTTTTGCCTGAGGAGAAAGCCCAATGAGCCAGCGCAACGAATCCCGCTTTGCGCGAACGCGGGCCTGCTCGTTCGCGCTCGCCGTGACCTTTGGTCTGTTGGGTGCCGCGTCGGCAATGGCAGAGACTGCCACCGATGCCCCGAAAGCCATCGACAAGGCCGCGAACACGCTGGAATCCCTGAAAGAGCTGGACGGTAAAGCGCCGGCTCGCCGCTCGCTGAACATCCAGTCGTGGAATACCGCCGAAGGCGCTCGCGTGCTGTTTGTCGAAGCCCATGAGCTGCCGATGTTCGACATGCGCCTGCTGTTCGCGGCCGGCAGCAGTCAGGACGGCGGCAACCCCGGCATCGCGCTGGTCACCAATGCGATGCTTAACGAGGGCGTCAAAGGCAAGAACGTCAGCGCCATCGCCGAAGGTTTCGAAGGGCTGGGCGCTGATTTCGGCAACGGCTCCTATCGCGACATGGCGATCGCTTCGCTGCGCAGCCTGAGCGCCGCCGACAAGCGCGAGCCCGCGTTGAAACTGTTTGCCGACGTGGTGGGCAAACCGACGTTTCCGGCGGACTCGCTGGCGCGGATCAAAAACCAGTTGCTGGCGAGCTTCGAATATCAAAAGCAGAACCCGGGCAAGCTGGCAGGCGACGAGCTTTTCAAGCGGTTGTACGGCGATCATCCCTACGCGCACCCGAGCATGGGCACGGCCAAAAGCATCGCGCCTCTGACCCTGGCTCAGTTGAAGGCCTTTCATGCCAAGGCCTACGCCGCCGGCAACGCGGTGATTGCGCTGGTTGGCGACCTGACACGCGCCGAAGCCGAAGCAGTTGCGTCCCAGGTTTCAGCCGCGCTGCCTAAAGGCCCGGCGCTGGCACAAACCGTCGCACCGACCGAACCCAAGCCGAGTGAAACCCACATCGAGTTTCCGTCCAAGCAGACGCACCTGATGCTGGCTGAACTGGGCATCACTCGAGGCGACCCTGACTATGCGGCCCTGTCACTGGGCAACTCGATCCTCGGTGGCGGCGGATTTGGCAGCCGCCTGATGACCGAAGTGCGGGAAAAGCGCGGCCTGACCTACGGTGTGTCTTCAGGCTTCACGCCAATGCAGGCTCAGGGTCCGTTCATGATCAGCCTGCAGACCCGGGCCGAACTGAGCGAAAACACCCTCAAGCTGGTCAAGGACATCACCCGTGACTTCCTTGCCAACGGCCCCACCCAGAAAGAACTCGACGATGCCAAGCGCGAACTGGCCGGCAGCTTTCCTCTGGCGACTGCCAGCAATGCGGCCATCGTTGGCCAACTGGGCGCGGTCGGCTTCTATAATCTGCCGCTGACCTACCTTGAAGATTTCATGACGCAGTCCCAGAGCGTCACGGTCGAGCAGATCAAAACCGTGATGAACAAACATCTGGACGCTGACAAGCTGGTGATCGTGACTGCAGGTCCGACCGTCCCGCAGAAGCCACTGCCGCCCCCTACTGACAAACCCGCCGAGCAACCGCTTGGCGTTCCGGAGCACTGATGACCTCGACTTCAAAGCCGCCGCGTATCCACAAAGGGCACAAAATCCACACGGGCCTCGGCCAACTGCGGATCATCGGCGGCGAATGGCGCAGTCGGCGTCTGAGTTTCCCTGATGCCCCTGGTCTGCGCCCGACGCCGGATCGTGTGCGTGAAACCCTGTTCAACTGGTTGGCCCCGTACATCGAGGGCGCGCGCGTCCTCGATCCGTTCGCCGGCAGTGGCGCGCTGTACCTAGAAGCCCTGTCCCGCGGAGCCAGCATGGGTCTGGCGCTGGACACCAACTCGATGGCGATCTCCAGCCTGCGCGAACACCTCGGCACACTGCGCTGCACCGTCGGCAAAACCGCTACCGGCGACGCGCTCCGCCATCTGGAAACCCAGCCGGCCGAACAATTCGACGTGGTGTTCCTCGACCCGCCGTTCCACCAGGACTTGCTGATGCCTGCCTGCACGCTGCTGGAAGAGCGCAACTGGCTGGCGGACAGCGCGTGGATCTACACCGAAAGCGAAACCGCGCCGTCGACGCTGGGCATGCCCGCCAACTGGCGCCTGCACCGTGAAAAGAAAGCCGGTCAGGTTCACTACGCGGTATGGGAACGCAGTGCCGTCGCGAGCTGACCTTCCCGGGTTCGTCCCGGCGTTCGGCCTGGGCAACCCGCACTTGCAGACCCTGTGGGGACCGCTCTGGCGTCCGACCACTCACCTCGAGCGCCGGCGCGAGCGCGTCTGGCTGGAAGACGGCGATTTCCTCGACATGGACTGGCACGGCCCGCACGACGCAAACGTGCCGGTCGTGCTCGTGTTGCACGGTCTGACCGGCTCGTCCAACTCCCCCTATGTCGCCGGGCTACAGCACGCCATGGAAAAACGTGGCTGGGCGAGTGTCGCCCTCAACTGGCGAGGCTGTTCAGGGGAGCCGAACCTGTTGCCCCGCAGCTATCACTCCGGCGCCAGCGAAGACCTTGCCGCCGTGATCGATCATCTGCGCAAGGCCCGACCACTGGCGCCCCTTTACGCTGTCGGGTACTCCCTCGGCGGCAACATCTTGCTCAAGCACCTCGGCGAAACCGGGATCGACAGCCACCTGCAAGGCGCTGCGGCGGTGTCGGTACCGTTTCGTCTGGACGAATGCGCCGACCGGATCGGGATGGGGTTTTCCAAGGTTTATCAACGGCACTTCATGCGCGAGATGGTTGGGTACATCAAGGACAAGCAGAGACGCTTTCAGCACGAAGGCCTCAGCGATGGGCTGGCAGAACTGGCAGCCCTGGGTTCGCTGAAAGACATGCGCACTTTCTGGGATTTCGACGGGCGCGTGACAGCGCCGCTCAATGGCTTCGTGGACGCCCATGATTATTACCGGCGCGCGTCCAGTCGATACTTCCTCGGCGCCATCCGCACGCCAACCCTGCTGATTCAGTCCCTGGACGACCCGTTCGTGTTCAAGCACAGCCTCCCTGAAGCCTCTGAGCTGTCGTCCAGCACCGAGTTCGACCTGCAGAAAAAAGGCGGGCACGTGGGCTTTGTCGGCGGCACCATCAGAACGCCGACGTATTACCTGGAGCAACGGATTCCGGCGTGGCTGACGGACGTCCATGGTGCGCAGATAAAGCGCTAGCACCTGCACGATCGTTCAAGACACGTATGCGCCACCCGCTTACCATCGGGACATAAGGAGAAAAACCATGTCCCGTAATCAATTCTTCGTCCGCGGCCTTCGCGACAGCGTGCCGATGCTGGTCGGCATTGCACCGTTCGGCATTATCTTCGGCACCCTCGCCGGTGTGGGCGGCCTTACGCTCTGGCAGGCGGTCGGCATGTCGATGTTCGTTTACGCAGGATCGGCGCAATTCATCGTCATCAGTTTGATGGGCGCCGGGGCCGGGGCGGTGGTGATTCTGTTGACGACGTTCATCGTCAATCTGCGCCACGTGCTGTACAGCGCCACCTTGCAACCGCAGGTTCAGGGTATGCCCCAGCGCTGGCGTTTGTTGCTGGCGTTCTGGCTGACGGACGAAACCTTCGCCATCGTTCAACGCCACTACCTGGTTCATGGCCGGACGCCGCTGGCGCACTGGTATTGGCTGGGCGTGGCGAGCTCCCTGTATGCCTGCTGGGTGAGCAGCTCACTGGTGGGCGTGCTGTTTGGTCAGGCTTTTCCCGACATGCCCAGTTGGGGCCTGGAGTTCGCGATGCTGGCAACGTTCATCGGTATCGTCGTGCCCTTGCTGCACAACCAGCCGCAGATCGCTGCCGCGTTGGTCGCGGGCGCGGTTGCCCTGCTGACGTGGTCGTGGCCCTACAAACTGGGGCTCATGGCCGCAGCCTTCAGTGGGATCGCCGCCGGGGTGTTTCTGGAAAGACGGCAGGCTGAAAGGCAGGACGACGTGAACCCGAACGAGGTACGCCCATGACGTACTGGTGGCTGATTCTGGGTATGGCCGCGATCACTTTTCTGATGCGCTACAGCCTGTTCGCCTGGCCGAACCTGCGCTTCCCGCCAGTGGTGCGCCAAGGCCTGCATTACGTACCCACCGCCGTGCTGACGGCGATCGTCGTGCCTGGCATGTTGCTGCCCGACGGCGCGCACTGGCAGCTGTCGCTGGACAACGCCTATTTGCTGGCCGGGATCGTGTCCATTGGCATCGCGGCCATCAGCCGCAATCTCCTGGCGACCATCGGCGGCGGATTGCTGGTGTTCTTCTTGCTGCGCTGGGCGATGGGGCAGATGTGAGGCACACACGCCGCCACCTTAGTCGCCGGTCGCAACGCCTCGCTGTGGATCATTGATCCACTCGCTCCACGACCCCGCGTACAGCGCGCCCAATGGATACCCGGCGAGGGCCAAGGCAAACAGGTTGTGACAGGCCGTCACGCCGGAACCGCAATAGGCGACGAGCTCATGGGCAGGACGGCCTTGCAAGGCCTCGGCAAACCGCTGCTTCAGTTGCTCCACCGGGAGAAATCGGCCATCCGGCCCGAGGTTGTCAGTGAACGCCGCGCATTGCGCGCCGGGGATGTGCCCGGCGATAGGATCGATGGGCTCGACCTCACCCCGGAAGCGCGCGGGTGCACGCGCGTCGATCAGCGTCATGGCGGGATCGCCGATGCGGGCCTGTAGTTGCTCGGCCGTTATCACCATTGAGTCATCCGGCACGCCGTCGAACGAACCCTCGGGTTGGTGCGGCGGATCAAGACTCAGCGGCAGACCCGCCGCATGCCAGGCCTTGAGCCCGCCATCGAGCACAGACACGCCGTCGCGCTTGCCCAGCCACGCCAGCAACCACCAGGCTCGGGCGGCATAAGCACCCGGGCCATCGTCATACAGCACGATATCGCTCTGATTGTTCACACCCCAGAACCGCAAACGCTCGATCAGCATCTGCGGATCCGGCAGCGGGTGGCGACCGGTGACACCTTTGGTGATGGCCCCACTGAGATCATTGAGCAAGTCAGCGTAGGAAGCGCCTTCGATATGACCCTCTGCGTAGCTGCGCTGGCCGTAGTCCAAATCGTCCAGCGATGAACGACAATCCAGTATCACAAGCCCGGGCTTTGTCAGGCGTTCTGACAATTGTTGCGGGCTGATCAATTGTGCGATGGACATGACAGGCTCCTGCAGGCAGTAAAAAAGGGCGATATGACAATCGATTGAGACAACCGGGCCGATTCAGCCAGCGTCTTCCAGTGCCTTGGCCAATGGCACATAAAACTCCGCGCACAACGCATTCACCGCTTCCCGCGCCTCTGGCGTGACGTAGGCCAGTTCCAGCATCAGCACCTGATAGACCCCGCGACGAATCGCGTCCTCATTCAGGTGGGCGGCGTTTTCCCGCGTGGTACACAGAAAACGTACCCATGACGTGAGGATGATCCAGGCATTGAGCGTCAGCGATTCGATCTGGACTTTGTCCATGCTCAGAATCTGTGCGTCGACAAAGCCGCGGTAAATGGACATCGCCTTGATCAGGCAGTGTTGGGAAAAGCGTCGGTAACGCACTGCCAGTTCTGAATCGGTTTCAAGCAGATGCTCCAGGTCCCGGTGCAGAAAACGGTAGCGCCACATGCCGTCAAGAATCGCCATCAAGTAATGGCGCTTGTCTTCAACGCCCGGCAGACGGCCCTTGGGCGGGTGCAGAAAGCTGTCAACCAGCGTTTCGTATTCGGTGAACAACTCGGCGATGATCGCCTGCTTGTTGGGGAAGTGGTAGTACAGATTGCCGGGCGACATTTCCATGTGCGCTGCGATGTGGTTGGTGCTGACGCTGCGCTCGCCCTGCTGATTGAACAGCTCCAGGCTGCTGTGCACGATGCGTTCACGGGTGTTGATGCGTACGGTTTTGATGCGCGGCGCCATGTTCAACTCGAACGTCGAAACGTAACAGGGATGTGCCGGATCTTAACGCAAGCGTCGGCCCCGTTGCAGACTTCATCACTCCAGGGCGGTCGCCACCCGGAGCCGAGCCACCGCCGCCACGCCAACGCCGAGCACACCTGCCGCCAGCGCGTTGATCAAAATGACGCCACGCAGCCCGATCGGCGCCGTCAGCACCCCGACCAGCAGACCGGCCAGCGGTTGCGACAGATTGTTCAGCAAAGTGATAACCCCCACTGTTTTACCAAAGTCCCGGGCCGGAATGACCCGCTGACGAATGCTGCGCATGTAGACGTTGAACATTTTGTCGAAGCCGACGATCAGCAGAAAGCCGACAAGGTAGACCTCGGAGGACGCACTCGTGGCGGTAATGAATGCCCCCAGCAGCAAGGCGATGTATGACATCGCACTGAGCAATTTCAGCGGCAGGCTGATCCGCGCAAGGACAAACAAAATCGCGATGGTCAGCAAGGCACCCACGGCCTGCAGCCCGGCGTAGAAGTCTTTGCTCTCGCCAAACGAGCCGATCACCATGGCGGCCGAGCTGGCCAGGGTGACACCGACGACCAGGTTGACGCCAACCGCCAACAAGATGATTTTCTTCAGTTCGGCCAATCGGAAGATGTGTCCGAAAGCGATGTTCAACGGCTGCGTCCAGCGGCCGGCGTGCTGATCAAAGCGCTCCAGCGTGACATCGCTCTTGCGTTGCCAGACCCCCATGGCGAGATCCGCCGCAACGAAAACCAGTGCCACACCGATGACGACGCCCCACCATGGGCAGATTTCCAGCGCCAGCGCCGCCAGCAGTGGGCCGAGCACCAGGCCGGTCTGGTCGGCAATTTGAGAGTAGGACAGCGTCTTGCCGTAGCGGTAATCCGGAAAAATGTGCGGCATCACCACTTCCCTGGCCATGATTCCCTGGGTGGTCAGGACGCCGCAGATCGCTGACAGCCCGATCAGCCAGCCGATGCCGCCAAACAGCCCGTAAAGCCCCATCGCGACCAGGCAGATAACAGCCCGGTAAACCTGACTGATGTGCAGCAGCCGGATGGGCGAGTATTTGTCGCAGAGTGCGCCGCAAATCGGGAAGGCAAGGAAGCGCGGCAACGTCTCGACGAAGAACGCCAGCCCCGCCAGGGACGCGCTGTTGGTGGTTTGAAAGACAATCAGCGGCACCAGAAACAGCAGAACCTGATCGGCGAGGCGGGAGAGGAACAGCGAAATGAAAAACGCCAGATAGTCCGTGCGCATTGAGACTCCGTGTCAGGTAGTGCGGGGCGGAAGTTCAGTTTTTGCCAGGACAGTCTGGCGTGCGCCTGCGAGCGAACGCAAGGGCCGTTGACTTCGTAGAGCAATGACTCTAAAAGCACTGCATAACTTCAACAAGGACCGCGGCGATGCTCATCGAATCCATCACTCTGCCATGTGCAGACGAGGCTCCTTCCCCGCGCAGCAGTTTGGAGCTGGTAGTCGACGCACAGCGGCGCGCGTTCGCCGCCAATCCGATGCCGGCGGTGCAAGAGCGCCAGCAATGGCTCGACCGCTTGCACACGCTGCTCAGCACCGAGCGCCAGGCGATCATCGACGCGATCAGCGCTGATTTCAGCCACCGCAGCGCCGATGAAACCCTCCTCGCCGAACTGATGCCCTGCCTGCACAACATCCGCCACGCCCAGCGTCATCTGAAGAAATGGATGCGGCCTTCGCGCCGAAGCGTTGGCATGGCGTTCCAGCCCGCCAGCGCGAAAGTCGTTTACCAGCCACTGGGCGTGATTGGCGTGGTGGTGCCGTGGAATTACCCGCTGTTCCTGGCCATCGGGCCGCTGGTGGGCGCATTGGCGGCGGGTAATCGTGTGATGCTCAAGCTCAGCGAATCCACGCCCTCCACCGGTGCTCTGTTGAAAACCCTGCTGGCGCGGGTGTTCACGGAAGACCACGTCGCCGTTGTGCTGGGTGACGCGGACGTCGGCGTGGCCTTTTCCAGGCTGCCGTTTGATCATTTATTGTTCACCGGCGCCACCAGCGTCGGGCGGCATGTCATGCGGGCGGCGGCGGAAAACCTGACGCCGGTAACGCTGGAGCTGGGGGGCAAATCCCCCGCCATTGTGTCCCGCGACGTGCCGCTGAAGGATGCCGCCGAACGCATCGCTTTCGGCAAAACCCTCAACGCCGGACAAACCTGCGTGGCCCCCGACTACGTGCTGGTGCCCAGGGATCGCATTGACGAATTCGTCGAATCCTACAAGGAAGCGGTCACACGCTTTTATCCGACATTGAGGGACAACCCGGATTACACCGCGATCATCAATCAGCGGCATGTCGCACGCCTGAATTCATATCTTGCCGACGCGAAAACCAAGGGCGCCCGGGTGATACAGCTGTTCGCCGAGGGGCAGGACCGCAGGATGCCGTTCAGCCTGATTCTGGATGTGAGCGACGACATGCTGATCATGCAGGACGAGATCTTCGGCCCGCTGCTGCCGATCGTGCCCTACGACCAGATCGAGCACGCATTCGCCTACATCAATCAGCGCCCCAGGCCACTGGCGCTGTACTACTTCGGCTACGATCGGCATGAACAGAACCGGGTGCTGGAGCAGACGCATTCGGGCGGCGTCTGCCTGAATGACACCCTGCTGCATGTCGCCCAGGACGACTTGCCTTTCGGCGGCATCGGCGCGTCGGGTATGGGCCATTACCACGGGCACGAGGGTTTTCTGACGTTCAGCCATGCCAAAGGCGTATTGATCAAGCAACGCTTCAACGCCGCACGCCTGATCTACCCGCCCTATGGAAAGGCAATCCAGAAGCTGATTCAGAAACTGTTCGTGCGCTGATCCTTTTGCAAACCCTGACCGACACCACGCGCCCGGCCAGCGGCAATGGATATGGAAACTTGTGGGGACCGGCTTTAGCCTGGAAGGCATTTGGTGTTACACCACAAAATGTGTGGCGCTCAAACCGGCCTCTTCCCGGCTGAAGCCGGTCCCACTATTTGAACGCGGCCAACCTGTACGACCGGCTTTAGCCGGGAAGGTGTGTCGCGCTACACCGCAAAGCATCACTGCACGCTTCGGCAGCTTGGCCGGCTCAGCGTGCTGCGCTACCATCCAGTCCCCAACGAACTCCGACCAGGACGACGCGATGAACCGAGTGTTGTACCCCGGCACCTTCGACCCAATCACCAAGGGTCATGGCGATCTGGTCGAGCGCGCCTCGCGCCTGTTCGATCAAGTGGTCATCGCTGTCGCCGCCAGCCCGAAGAAAAACCCGCTGTTTCCTCTGGAGCAACGTGTCGCCCTTGCACGTGAAGCGACCAAACACCTGCATAACGTGGAAGTCGTAGGATTTTCGACGCTGCTGGCGCACTTCGCCCAGGAACAGAACGCCAACATCCTGCTGCGAGGCCTGCGCGCGGTGTCGGATTTCGAGTACGAATTCCAGCTCGCCAACATGAACAAGCAACTGGCTCCCGACATCGAAAGTCTTTTTCTTACGCCTTCCGAACGCTATTCGTTCATTTCATCTACGCTGGTCAGGGAAATCGCAGCGTTGGGCGGCGATATCACTAAGTTCGTACACCCCGCCGTGGCCCAGGCGCTGAGCGAACGCTTCAAAGCCTGAGGCCTTGCGTCGAGGTAAGGTGCATACCGAGCGCTAATGCGGCACAATTCGCCGCATTCGTTTTGATATGCCCCGGTGTCGACCGTGGCAGGAGTATCCATGTCCCTGATCATCACCGACGATTGCATCAATTGCGACGTCTGCGAACCCGAGTGCCCGAACGAAGCGATTTCCCAGGGTGAAGAGATCTACGTGATCAATCCCAACCTGTGCACCGAATGCGTCGGCCACTATGACGAGCCGCAGTGCCAGCAGGTCTGCCCCGTGGATTGCATCCCGTTGGATGAAAACCATGTGGAGAGCAAGGATGAGCTCATGGCCAAGTACAACCTGATCACCAGCAAGGCATAACCGGACGCATATCCTGTCGGCATACGTGCTTTCGCCGAAGACACTGGCTTTAACGCCTGTTGAATTGAGCGAGACACGCATGATCTCTATGCTGGAACGGATACCTGTTTTTTCAGGCGCAGTGTTTCTGCTGTGCGCTTTTTCGGCTCAGGCCAGCCCCGATCACCCTGATCAGGCCGCCATTGCCAGCCCGCATCCCATTGCCACCGCCGCCGGCCGGGAAATCCTGGTCGACGGCGGCAACGCATTCGATGCCGCCATTGCCATCAGCGCGACCCTCGCCGTCGTTGAACCCTACGGGTCGGGCCTCGGCGGCGGCGGGTTCTTCCTGCTGCGCCAAGCCGGCGACCCCGTTCAGTATCAGTTTCTGGACGCACGCGAAAAAGCGCCGCTTAAATCCAAACCCAAGATGTTCCACCGCAACGGCATCCTCCAACCGGACCTGTCGCTGAACGGACCTCTGGCGGCCGCCATTCCGGGGCTTCCCGCTGCGTTGGTCGAACTGGCCGAACGCTATGGCCGATTACCGCTTTCGATCTCGCTGGCGCCGGCGATCCGGGTCGCCTACCGCGGCTTCAAGGTGGACAGCGTTTATCGCGAGCGCGCCAGTTGGCGGCTGTTCGCGTTGCGCAACAACAAGGAGAGCGCGCGCCTGTTCCTGCGCAACAACGACGTGCCGAACCTGGGTGACGTCATTACCCAGCCGGAGCTGGCGCAGACGCTGGAACGCCTTGCCGACAATGGCCGCCCAGGTTTCTACAGCGGCCTGGTGGCGCAGGCGATGGTCAGCGGCGTGCGTCGCGCCGGGGGTATCTGGAATTACCACGACTTTGAAGAATATGAGGTCATCACACGCACGCCTCTGCGCGTTCAGATGACCGATCAACGGGAGCTGATCAGCGCACCGCCGCCCTCGGCAGGCGGCATCGCTCTGGCGCAGAGCCTGTTCATGCTGCAACAGCTGCCGTGGCGGGAGTCAGAGAACATCCAGCGGGCGCACTTTGTGATCGAGGTGCTGCGCCGCGCTTACCGTGATCGCGTGCTGCTGGGCGACCCGGACTTCGTGCCCAACCCGGTGGCTCAACTCCTCTCCGCCGACTACTTGCTGCAACTGACCACCAGCATCGACCCCCACCGCGCCACGCCCAACAACACCCTGCCCCCCGCACCGCGCTGGCGTGAGGGCGACAACACCAGCCATTTCGCCGTACTGGATAACGAAGGCAATGCCGTGACGGCGACACTGTCGCTGAACCTGCCGTTCGGCTCAGCGTTTACCGTGCCCGGCACCGGGATCCTCCTCAACGATGAAATGGACGACTTTGCCATTGACTCAAAAGGCCAGGGCAACCCGGCCTCAGCCAGCGGTCACGCCAACGCCATCGAGCCGGGCAAGCGGCCCCTGTCGAGCATGAGCCCGAGTTTCATTGAAGGCCCGCAATCGCTCGCCGCGTTCGGCACCCCGGGCGGCAGCCGCATCCCCAGCATGGTGCTGCTGTCGATGCTGCAGTACCTGGACGGTCAGCCCATTGCCAGCTGGACATCGACGCCGCGCTATCACCACCAGTACACGCCGGATGTGGTCGAGTACGAGCCGGGGACTTTCACGGAGCAGGAAATGGCTGACCTGCGCGAGCGCGGTTACGCGCTGAAGGAGACGGCGAAGGATTTCGGCAATCAGCAGGTGCTGTTGTGGCACAAGAACAGTGCCCGGGTCGAAGCGGCCAGTGACCCGCGTGGCATTGGCGTTTCAACGACCTTCAAACCCGATGGTGCTCTGAAGCTGATGCGCACCTGCGCCGATCAGTCCTGTTTGCCGTAGCCGTCGCCGGTGCAACCCAGGCATCGGACGAATGCCGCCTTGCCCGGATCCACGACCAGCGCCTTGCCGGTGCGGCCAATGCCGCCGCCCGCAGCGGTAAACGGCAGTGCAACCACAAACAACCCGGCGCCAATGATGGTGGCAGCGATGAGAATCGGCCGCGCAATCAGCAGGTCGCCGATCATCGCGTAGGCGGGAGGGCTTTCGATTTCGTAGACGGGATCACCGCTGCCGGTCGCGTCCTGAGCCAGCGCAGGCGTGAATTGCAAGCCGAAGAACACGGCCAGGGTGGCAGCAAGCATGCGAAACGGGCTCATGGCATGGTCCTTCAGGCTAAGGCAGATATGAAGCTGTTCACTATAAACAGGGCGAGGGCTTACGCAAGGGGCGGCGTGTCTCAGTGACGACACACGCCTTGTAGGAGGGTTCGGATAAACCTTGGGGATCACGGGGCGGTCTGTAATTCCGGCGGACGGCGCTGCTGCTGTCGGGATCTACTTCTGGCACTTGGGGCAGTAAACGCTGGCTCGCTGACCCAGCTTCACGTCTCGCAACGTGGTCCCGCACACTTTGCACGGCTGCTCGCCGCGGCCGTACGCGAACAGCTCCTGCTGGAAGTAGCCGGGCTGGCCGTCCCCGCCGATGAAATCCCGCAGCGTCGTCCCGCCTCGCTCGATGGCGGCGGCCAGGATGCGTTTGATCTCAATCGCCAGCTTTATATAGCGCGCCTTGGAAACGCTCCCGGCGGCACGGCGCGGATCAATGCCAGCGGCAAACAGGGCTTCGGTCGCATAGATGTTGCCGACGCCCACGACGATCGCGTTGTCCATGATGAACGGCTTGACGGCCATCGCACGGCCACGGGACAACTCGAACAGCCGCAGACCGTCGAACACGTCCGTCAGCGGTTCCGGCCCGAGGCGCGCAAGCAGCTCGTGGTTGAGCGGATCGAGACTCCAGAGCATGGCGCCGAAACGACGCGGGTCGGTGTAGCGCAAGGCCAGGCCGGACTCGAGTTCGATGTCGACGTGCTCGTGCTTGAGCGGCGGCAGACCGGCGTCCACCAAACGCAGATTGCCTGACATGCCAAGGTGGCTGATCAAGGTGCCAACCTCCGCCTGGATCAGCAAATACTTGGCCCGACGCTCGACGGCCACGATTTTCTGCCCAGACAGGCGCACGTCGAGGTCTTCGGGGATCGGCCAGCGCAGGCGCCGATCACGCACGATCACTCGGCTGACGCGCTGGCCCACCAGATGCGGCGCAATGCCCCGGCGGGTGGTTTCGACTTCAGGTAATTCAGGCATGGGACCGCTCGATGAAGGGCGAGGTCTGGCGCGCAGGGTCAGTGCGCGCTCAGCTCACGAATGCTTTCCTTGAGGTTTTCGAAGTCGTAGTCGGACAAGCCAACGTAATCGAGAACCAGAGGACCAATGCTGTTCCACTCGTGGTCGACGGGCTCGTTGGCCAGGACGCGGTGGGATTCGCAGACATGCTCGGCCATCTTCAGCACGGCCAGCATGTTTTTCAGCGGCGCGTTGCGACCCGAGTCGTCCTTGAAAATCGCCAGCGCATTGTGATGATTGGCGATTGCGTTGCTGACATGTTCGGGCAAACGCCAGGATTTGGCGGTGAAGTAACCGACAACGGCGTGGTTGGTGTTAAGCAGCCTGTTCTCGGTGTCGACCACCCGGCACTCGGCGGTGGCGTTGGAATAGGCTTCTTCGAGCACGCTCATGTAATCGGGGAAGCGCTTGATCATCAGCGGCACGCCGCAGTCGTGAAACAGACCCAGTGCGTAGGATTCATCCACGGTTTGAGAGCCGATGCGCTTGGCGATCGTCAGACTGGTCATCGCGACGTCCTGGGCGGTGTCCCAGAAGCGGTTGAGCACGACGATGGTTTCATCGCTCATCTCGCCCTTGATCGACTGCGCGTTGATCAGGTTGATGACCGAGCGACTGCCGAGCAGATTCACCGCCCGTTGAATCGAAGCGATTTTGTTGCTCAGGCCGTAATGGCTGGAATTGACGATTTTCAGCAGCGCGCCGGAGAGCCCCGGATCCTGGGCGATCAACCGGGCGATGGCACCCAGGTCAGGGTCGGGCATGTACTGCTCCATCTGCAAATCCACCATGATTTGCGGTTGGGGCGGAACGCTGATGCCTTGTAACGCCTGCTGGATCTGCTCGGACGTAAGCTCTTGGGACATAACTTCACACTCGGGGTCAGGCCACGATTCTAACCCCTCGCGGCCATGCGTCGACAACTGGATGACGATTCAACGGATCCGACGGACAGCCAGACGGTAATCGAGCACGGCGCGCCCGCCAGCGGGTTCACGCGCTATACTCCCGCTCTTTTTTCCGGAGCGACGTCATGTCCCTGCCTAGCTTGCGCCTCAAGCCCAACGCCGATCGCCGTTTGCGCAACGGTCATTTGTGGGTCTACAGCAACGAAATCGACGTCGCTGCCACCCCGCTCAACGGCTTTGCTCCTGGCGCTCAGGCCATTCTTGAAGCAGCGGGCGGCAAACCCCTGGGCATCGTGGCGATGAGCCCGCAAAACCTGATCTGCGCACGTTTGCTGTCTCGCGACATCAAGCTGCCCCTCGATAAGTCGCTGCTCGTTCATCGTTTGAATGTCTGCCTGTCGCTGCGCGAGCGTCTGTTCGACAAGCCGTTTTATCGTCTGGTCTACGGTGACTCTGACCTGTTGCCAGGTCTGGTGGTCGATCGTTTCGGCGACATTCTGGTGGTGCAGCTGGCGTCAGCGGCCATGGAGCAGCTAAAGGACGACGTGCTCGCTGCGCTGATTCAAGTGATCAAGCCAAGCGGCATTCTGCTCAAGAACGACTCCGCCGCGCGCGACGCCGAAGGGCTGAACCGCTACGTTGAAACCGCGTTCGGCCTGGTGCCGGAGTGGGTCGCGCTGGAAGAAAACGGCGTGAAGTTCGAAGCGCCGGTGATGGAAGGCCAGAAGACTGGCTGGTTCTACGATCACCGCATGAACCGCGCGCGTTTGGCGCCGTACGCCAAGGGCAAGCGAGTGCTGGATCTGTTCAGTTACATCGGCGGCTGGGGCATCCAGGCCGGGGCGTTCGGCGCCAGCGAAGTGTTCTGCGTCGATGCCTCTGCCTTTGCGCTGGACGGCGTGGAGCGTAACGCGGCACTGAACGGCTTCGCGGAGAAGGTCACTTGCATCGAAGGCGACGTGTTTGAGGCGCTGAAGGAGCTGAAAGCGGCTGAAGAGCGTTTCGACGTGATCATCGCCGACCCGCCCGCGTTCATCAAACGCAAGAAGGACATGAAAAACGGCGAAGGCGCCTACCGCCGCCTGAACGAGCAAGCCATGCGTTTGCTCAGCAAGGACGGCATTCTGGTCAGCGCTTCCTGCTCGATGCACCTGCCGGAAGACGACCTGCAAAACATCCTCCTCACCAGCGCCCGCCATCTGGACCGCAACATCCAGCTGCTCGAACGCGGCGGCCAGGGCCCGGACCACCCGGTCCACCCTGCAATCCCCGAAACGCGCTACATCAAAAGCATCACCTGCCGGCTGTTGCCCAATAGCTGATGGCTGATGGCTGATGGCTGATGGCTGATGGCTGATGGCTGATGGCTGATAGCGTGACGTAACGAGCCGCCCACTCCTACAGGCCATCTGCAGAACCTGTAGGAGCGTGGCTTGTCCCGCGATCTGCCGGGAACCGGCAGCAAATCAGACGACAGTGCTATGCCTGACTGAATGCATTGCAGGATTGCTGTCGCTTCGCAACAGATCGCGAGCAAGCTCACTCCCACATGTAATGCACGGTACCTGTAGGAGTGAGCTTGCTCGCGATTCTGCTCTATCTGTAGGAGTGAGCTTGCTCGCGATCCTGCTCTATCTGTAAGAGTGAGCTTGCTCGCGATTCTGCGTTAAAGCCAAATCGCATCCCAAAGCGGATAATCTCCGATCCGTTTCGCCAATCTAGCTCTCAAGGGATTGGCCACGATGTATCTGGCCATCATCAAAAGATCGTCTTCTCGTCGTAATGCTCTATCGTGAAAACCTCTCTGCCAGACTTGCCTGTGCGTCCCTCGCGACTGATTGATTGCGCGAGCGCTTCGCGACTTCATACCCTGCAAAACCCGAGTTAATTCACCTCCCGTCAGTTCAAGCAACCAGTGGATGTGGTCGGGCATGACGACCCATGCTAACGAATCCGCCGCCCCCGAGGACTGAGCAGCGCGAAACTCGTTCACAACCAAACGTCCCAACTTCCAGTCGCTGAAAATCTGCTCCCGGTTATGGGTAACCGAAGTGACGAGGTAAATCCGTCCCGACTCCGAAAACCTCCCGTTTCTTAGACATTTTCCACGCGGCAATTCCGGCATTAGTCGCTCCCGTTGGTGATTATCAGGAAGGCTAGAACAGTGCCTGAGGGGTAACCGCCAAACAGAGATTCCGGATGTGTCTACAAGACCCTTATCGCGAGCAAGCTCACTCCTACAGTGGTTCCGCACCGGACCTTGCAATCCCGCCGGGACCATTGACCCCTCGAATCAGCGGGCATCTTTGTAGGAGTGAGCTTGCTCGCGATTGCGATCGGATTTCCACCGAGCGTCTCGGCGGCCAGACAGGTGAATCAACGGCCACTACTTCCCACCATTCCCTCCCGCCCCCACAGGTGTAGAATCAGCGCTATTCATCGCCAGTCATCCCCGGCGGGTTTATGAGCTCAGGCTGGGCGTACGGTGATCCCGTATCGTTCGGTTTCTTCGCTGCATCCGGTCACTGCCTTTTGCACACGACGTCACTAGAAGCTCACTCCCTTCCTCATTCAGCCGATTAGCCGGAGTGTTCCAATGCCTGATTACCGTTCGAAAACGTCCACCCACGGCCGCAATATGGCCGGCGCACGCGCTTTGTGGCGTGCCACGGGCATGAAGGACGACGATTTCAAAAAGCCGATCATCGCCATCGCCAACTCGTTCACCCAGTTCGTGCCGGGCCATGTCCATTTGAAGGACCTGGGTCAGCTGGTGGCGCGCGAGATCGAAAGAGCAGGCGGCGTCGCCAAGGAATTCAACACCATCGCGGTGGATGACGGCATCGCCATGGGCCATGACGGCATGCTGTATTCGCTGCCAAGCCGCGAGATCATCGCCGACTCGGTCGAGTACATGGTCAACGCCCACTGCGCCGATGCCATCGTCTGCATCTCCAACTGCGACAAGATCACCCCCGGCATGCTGATGGCTGCGTTGCGCCTGAACATTCCGGTGATCTTCGTTTCCGGCGGTCCGATGGAAGCCGGCAAGACCAAACTCGCCAACCACGGCCTGGATTTAGTCGACGCCATGGTCATTGCTGCCGACCCGACCGCCTCCGACGAGAAAGTCGCCGAGTACGAGCGCAGCGCTTGCCCTACGTGTGGTTCGTGCTCCGGGATGTTCACCGCAAACTCCATGAACTGCCTGGTTGAAGCCCTGGGCCTTGCGCTGCCGGGCAACGGCTCGACGCTGGCGACTCACTCCGACCGCGAAGAGCTGTTCCTGCAGGCCGGCCGCACCATCGTCGACCTGTGCAAAACCTACTACAAAGACAACGATGACTCGGTGCTCCCGCGCAACATCGCCAACTTCAAGGCCTTTGAAAACGCGATGACGCTGGACATCGCCATGGGCGGTTCGACCAACACCATCCTGCATTTGCTGGCCGCGGCCCAGGAAGCCGAGATTGCGTTCGACCTGCGCGACATCGATCGCCTGTCGCGTCGCGTGCCGCAGCTGTGCAAGGTGGCGCCGAACATCCAGAAGTACCACATGGAAGACGTCCACCGCGCCGGCGGCATCTTCAGCATCCTGGGCTCGCTGGCCCGTGGCGGCCTGTTGCACACTGACTTGCCAACCGTGCACAGCAAATCCATGGAAGAAGCCATCGCCAAGTGGGACATCACCCAGACTGACGACAAAGCGGTGCACCACTTCTTCAAAGCGGGCCCTGCCGGCATTCCGACCCAGACGGCTTTCAGCCAGTCGACCCGTTGGGAAACCCTGGACGACGACCGCGAGAACGGTTGCATCCGCAGTGTCGAGCACGCCTACTCCCAGGAGGGCGGCCTGGCCGTGCTGTACGGCAACATCGCGCTTGACGGCTGCGTCGTGAAAACCGCTGGCGTGGACGAGTCGATACACGTGTTCGAAGGCAACGCCAAGATTTTCGAAAGCCAGGACAGCGCTGTTCGCGGCATTCTGGCGGACGAGGTGAAGGCCGGCGACATCGTGATCATCCGTTACGAAGGTCCGAAAGGCGGCCCGGGCATGCAGGAAATGCTGTACCCGACGTCGTACCTGAAGTCCAAAGGCTTGGGCAAAGACTGCGCGCTGCTGACCGACGGGCGTTTCTCGGGCGGGACCTCTGGCCTGTCCATCGGCCACGCTTCTCCTGAAGCCGCAGCCGGCGGCGCGATCGGTCTGGTTCGTGACGGTGACAAAGTGCTGATCGACATTCCGAATCGCTCGATCAACCTGATGATCGACGACGCGGAAATGGCCGAACGTCGCGCCGAGCAGGACAAGAAAGGCTGGAAGCCTGTTGAGTCGCGACCTCGCAAAGTGACCACCGCCCTCAAGGCCTACGCCCTGCTGGCGACCAGCGCCGACAAAGGTGCCGTGCGTGACAAGGCGATGCTGGACAAGCTGGTGCCGTAAGCATCACCGCGTTCTCAAAAACACCCCGCAGGTCGGGGTGTTTTTTTGTCTGCCAGCCGCTTAGAGGAGATAAGGCTCGAACACGCGTCGAACATCCACCCGGGCCTTCAATTTCGCCGCCAACAGATAAAGCCCGGCGACCTTGCGATGCAGGAACAGCACATCGACCGGCGGTGTGTGCCAGAAATCCCGGTCAGTCCCCAACTGCCACCCGGCATCGCGCAACTGCAACGCCAGATCGGACGTGCCGAAATCGTAAGCGCCGTTATGCCGCAATGGCTCGCAGGCCCTGATGATCAGGTCGATCAAAATCTCGCGATGGCGCGGCTGGTTTTCACCCTGAAAATAACCCACCTCAAGTGCCTCTTTCGCCACTGTCGTCCTGTCTTCGCGCAGTCCCGCATTGAGTAAACGACGATAGGCCCGGGCGGTGTCCGGTGGATAGACACGCGTGGCGCCGAAGTCGAGCAGCACCAACCGGCCGGTATCCTGCTGGTAGCGATAGTTGGCGAAGTTTGGATCGGTCTGCACACGACCAAACTCGAAGACCTCGCGCAGTAACAGGCTAAACAGCAACGTGATGATCCGGTCACGCACTGGCTGAGAAGCCTGTTCCAGCGACTCCACGGCAACGCCATCGGCAAACGACATGACCAGAATATTTGATGTGCTCCATTGCCCAAGGGCCTCGGGCACCAGAAAGTCGCTACTGTCGGCCAACAACTCACCGAAGGCGCGCAGATGCTCGGCCTCCTGCAGATAGTCGGCTTCATCCTGCAATTGACGCTTGCCCTCGTCGAGCAACGGTTTCACGTCCATTTGCTTTGGTAGCAGGCCCGACATGCGCAACAACGTCGCGACGTTGTCCACATCACTGGCGATGCTCTCGCGCACGCCGGGATACTGGACCTTGATCGCCAGACGTTGACCGTCCTTGCTGACGGCCTCATGCACCTGGCCGATAGACGCTGCCGCCAGCGGTGTGAAGGAGAAACGCTCAAAGCGCGCTTCCCAGCCTTTGCCCCAGGCCTCGTTGAGGACCATCACCAATTGGCTCATGGGCATCGGATTCGCTTCGGATCGCAGACGCGAAAGGACCTGACTGAGTTCCGGCGGCAACAGATCACCGGCATCCATCGACAACAGCTGCCCCACTTTCATGGCGGCACCGCGCAGTTGCGACAACTGCTCGGTTACCCGGTGCGCATTGCCCGGCGTCAGCAACAAATCACTGAGCGAGGGGCGCTTACCCTGCGCCCATTGCCGCGCACCTTCAGTCAGCACTGCACCCGCAACGCCCGTCGCCAAGCCCCCGAAGCGCATCAGTCTTGAAAGGCGACCGCCCGGTACGGGCGAAGAACCGGACACCGGCGGCTTCATGAGCCAATGGCTACAGTGATCGCGCCCAGCAGCAGGCAAAGACTGGCGACCAACGTTAAACGCAGACGCATCGGCAAATACCAGGCGGGCAGTGTTGTGGCTTTCACCAGACGCCGGTCCTGCCAGTAGTGCGCAACGAAACCGAAAATCAACAGCAAAAGCCCAAGTGGTGCAGGCAATAACAGAGCGGGCCAGGCGATCAGCGCCGGGATGACACTCCAGATGAACCGCTCGCGACACTGATCGGCATTCAGGCCTTGCAGGGTCATGGCGAAACCCCAATGCAGCGCGCCCACAAAACTCAGGATCACCGCCCCGTAAGCGACCAGCGCTTGCGTCAGGAAAGGGCGGTATTGGACTGAAAACAGGATCAGCAACAGCAGCCCAACGAACGGCAGCAGCCCCCCATAACCCAGCAGGGCGACATACCTTGGCGACGAAGACAGCGACAACCCTTTCATTTAAGCCCCTTGCAGTCATTTACTTGAAAGACTATGGCTCAAAAGTGCAATCCTGTTTAGCTTCTCTTCGCTCGGCCGGAAAAAGGACCTCGTCCTGTCACCCACTGATCAAGGCCTTGATCCATAGACACTGAGACCTTCACATGAGTACGTTGATCTATTGGTTCCGTCAGGACCTTCGGCTTGCCGACAACCCCGCGTTCACTCAGGCGTGCGAGCAGGCTCACTGGTTGCTGCCGGTGTATTGCGCGCCGACAGCGGGTCCAACGCCTTGGGGATTCGAACGCATCGGCGCCCACCGTCAGTGTTTTGAGCAGACAGCGGTCAGCGCACTGGCCGGGCAGTTGAGCGCACGAGGCAGCGCGCTGATGCAGATTGAAGGCGATTCGGTTGAGCGACTTATGGTCCTGGCTCGCGACCTGAAGATCGACACAATCGTCTGTGAACGCATCGCAGCGCCGGAAGAGGAAGCCCAAGTGCAGGCCCTTCGTGCGGCGGGACTGATCGTGGAAGATCACTGGCAGTCGACGCTCTTTACGCTGGATGAATTGCCGATGGCGGTCGAAGACCTGCCCGACGTCTTCAGCAGCTTTCGGCGCCTTGTGGAAAAAGCCCACACTGCTCCACGTGCTGTCGTACCGGCGCCAACGACAATTCCTGCGCTGCCCCAAGGTTTGAGCATCGAGCCGGTCACGCCGCACACGCCTCCACCTCTGGACTCCCGCTCGGCTTTTCCTTATCAAAACCAGACGTTCCAAGGCGGCGAGCACACGGCCATCGAGCATCTGCAGCAGTATTTCCGCCGGGGTCTGGCGAACAGCTACAAAGCCACGCGCAACAACTTGAGCTCAGTGGATGACTCCACCAAGTTTTCGCCCTGGCTTGCACGGGGTTCGCTTTCAGCGCCGCAGATTGACCAGGCACTGAAGGCTTTCGAGACCGAACACGGCGCCAACGACAGCACGTACTGGATCTATTTCGAGTTGCTGTGGCGCGATTACTTCCGCTTGCTGCACCTGAAATACGGTCGTCTTTTGTACCGCGCCAGCGGCCTGAAAGGTGGCAGCGAACCGAGCCACAACCCACAGGGGTTTGCGCGCTGGTGTCGGGGTGAAACCGGAGAGGCATTGATAGACGCTGGCATGCGGGAATTGGCGGCGACAGGCTATTTGTCCAACCGAATGCGCCAGATCGTCGCCAGTTACCTGATCTTCGATCTCAAGGGCGATTGGCGCGCCGGGGCCGCGTGGTTCGAGGCGCAACTGGTGGATTACGACGTCTACAGCAATCAGGGTAATTGGCTGTACATCGCCGGCTACGGAACGGACCCGCGGGGCGGTCGACGCTTCAACACCACCAAGCAGGCCGACGAACATGATACCGACAGCGCATACCGCAGGTTATGGGCCTGACAAGGCGCGGCACGGCAAACCGCCGTGCCGCGCGATGAGACGGCTTACTGAATCTCGTCTGGCTTGACGATCACCCAGTTCTTGTCCGCCGTGACCGGCAAGCCCTCTTTGGCCTGAGCCTCGGCGTTGGTCTTCATCATGCCGTTGAGTTGGGTCATGTACTTGTCCTTGCGATTGACCCACAGATGAACACCACCTTTGCTGACGTCGACGCTGTGGAACAGCATGTAGCCATCGCTGGACGGTGTGTCGCCGCCCACCAGCACCGGTTTTTTCCACTGATCGATGTAGGTCAGAATTGCCGCCTGCTTACCGGCCATCCACGTCGCCGGGGTCCACAGGTAAGGCGTCAGCTCAAGGCCGAGGTTAGCCTTTTCATCGTATTTGCCGGCGGTGATCTGCTTGCGGGCGGTGGTCAGTTCGCCTGTCTCGCGGTTCTTCAGCAGCGTGGTCACGCCGATGACATTCTGCGGCTTCACGTTGTAGCCGTACTTGGGATCGGCGGCGACCATGCGCACCAGCTCTTCGGAGGCCGCGGTCATGACATAGACCTCGATGCCGTTTTCCATCAGCTTGTTGTACAGCTCGGCCTGGCCGGTGAAGACCTTGGGCGGCTGCACTTCGATGGTCTTGACCACGTCGCCTTCGTAGTACGTGCTCGGTACCGGTTTACCCGAGGCCATCAGCTCGTCGACATAGCCTTTGAGTTCTTTGAGGGTGAAGCCGGAAAACACCTGCGCGACCCACGGGTAGCAGACCATGTCGTCGATTTCGCACAGCCGGTAGTAATAGCTGAACAGGCTTTCCTTATGGTCAGCGGTGTCCTTGAACGGGATGAGCTTGAGGGAAGGATCGAGTTTGTCGCGGGTGATCAGCCCTTTGTTTTCCATGAACGGCAGCAACGACTCTTCCAGGTCGTAACGGTAGCTGGTGTTGTCCATGTCGAAAACGGCGAAGTTACCTTTGTTGGCATTGGCCGCAATCATGGCGTTGAGCTGCTTGGCGGCGGGCGCGGGCCAGTGGGTCAGCTCGGTGGCGAATGCCTGTCCGGCAAGCCCGAGACACAGTGCGGTGGCCAATAATGTTGGTACGAATTTCATGGTGATCTCCTCCCCTTTTTTAGTTCGAGGAGGACCGTAACAAAAAGCCATGACTGTTTGGATGTATCAGCGACAGCGCCTGTCCTGATGGCGTCACCTTGGTCGTCATTCGCGACAGATGACATGAAAACGACGTTTTTGTGACAAGTACGGACGTTAACGTGGCGGCAAAACCTGTAGGAGCGCGGCTTGTCCCGCGATCTGCCGGGGACCGGCAGCAATGGCAACCTGCTTGCCGTATCAGACACGCCGCGTTCGCGGGGTTTACTGCCGGTTCCCAGCAGATCGCGGGGCAAGCGCGTTCCTACAGTTGATCGCATTCCCCTGTAGGAGTGAGCTTGCTCGCGATAGCGATATCAGGCCCGTTCCCAAACCTCGAAACTGTACGCAGGCTTGTCGTCCAGCGCCGGGTTCTCTGTGTTCGAGACCAACGTCCACTTGGCCTCGTCAAACTCCGGAAACCACGCATCGCCTTCGGGACTCAACGCCACGCGGGTGAGGTACAGGCGGTCAGCGTGCTCAAGGGCTTGCCCGTAGAGCTGGGCGCCGCCGATCAGCATCACTTCGCTGACACCTTGCTCCGCCGCCCACTCTTCCGCGCGGTGCACCGCCGCGTCCAGAGAGGTGAAAACCTCGGCGCCCTCAAGCTGCAAATCCTGTTGGCGCGTGACCACCAGATTCAACCGGCCCGGCAGCGGACGACCCAGGGAATCCCAGGTCTTGCGACCCATGATGATCGGCTTGCCCAGCGTGGTCGCCTTGAAGTATTTGAAATCGCCCGGCAGGTGCCAGGGCATGGAATTGTCGACGCCGATGACCCGGTTTTCAGCGAGTGCGGCGATCAAGCTCAAGGGGAGATGTTTTTTCATGGTGCGAGGATATCAGAGGCCACCCTCTGATTCCTTCACCGGAGTACAAGCCGAATGACCTCGCCGGGAAGGTCCCTATCGCGAGCAAGCTCACTCCTACACTGTGCGCACAGGCCGGGAAATTTCGAACGACGAACCTGTAGGAGTGAGCTTGCTCGCGATGGCGGTTGTCCAAGCAACGCAAACCCTTGGCAATGCGCGATCGCAGCCACACCGGTTATGCTCACCCACGACTTTACCGACGAGACGCCGCGTGACTGCACTGACTCCCCTTGATGAACTCTGGCTGACCGAAGCCGTGCGCCTGCGTGAAGAACACGCCGGCGCGCTTGAAGACGAAGAAGCCAACCGCCGCGCGCGCGCCGCCGCGGGCGACCTGCAAACCCGGATCAAACACCGTGCCCTATGGCTTGCCGAACGCGACGGCATGCTCAAGGCGCTGCATCACTGGAAACAAGGCGCGCGCCTTGCGCTGATTCTGCTAACGGTTTTCGCGGTGGTCAGCGGGGCCGGACTGGCGTTCGCTGCGCTGGGCGACGGGCAGACGCCCGTCAATGTCTTCTGGGCGCTGGGCAGCCTGCTCGGGCTTAACCTGATTCTTTTGTTGAGTTGGGCCATCGGCGTGCTCTTTGTCGGGGAAAATTCTGCCGGCCTTGGTCGACTCTGGCTGTGGCTGAGCGAGAAACTGGCGCGCGATGCCCAGGCGGCGCAGCTCGCGCCTGCATTGGTATTGCTGCTGCAACGCAAGCGTCTGAACCGCTGGGTGTTGGGTATCTGCGTCAACGGCCTGTGGCTGATCGCCCTGCTCAGCGCACTGACCCTGCTGCTGTTGCTCATGGCGACGCGGCGCTACGGCTTCGTCTGGGAAACCACCATTCTGGGCAGCGACACCTTTGTCAGCCTGACCCGAGGCTTGGGCGCAATTCCCTCGCTTCTCGGTTTCAGCGTGCCCACCGAGTCGATGATCCGTGCCAGCGGTGACAACGCCCTCGCCATCGAAAACGCCCGTCAGGCCTGGGCCGGATGGCTGGTCGGCGTGCTGGTGGTGTTCGGCATTCTCCCGCGCCTGTTGCTAACGGTGCTGTGTTACCTGCGTTGGCGCGTGGGTCGACAAGGATTGGCACTGGATCTGAGCCATCCAGGGTTCGTCGAACTGCGCGCGCGCTTGATGCCCAGCAGCGAACGGCTGGGCATCAACGATGCAGCACCTCCTGAGCTTCACGCGGTCACCACCGGCCCATCGGCGAGCGAAAGCCAGGGCGCGCTGCTGGTCGCCATCGAGCTGGACAATCAGCAGCCGTGGCCACCCGAGCTTCCCGGCAGCGTGGTGAACGCGGGCGTTCTCGACTCCCGTGAGTCAAGGCGCACACTGCTCGACCAACTGACACGCTATCCGCCTGCGCGCCTTGCCATCGCCTGCGACCCACGTCGTTCGCCGGATCGCGGCAGCCTGGCGTTGATTGCCGAACTCGCGCGATGCGCGACCGCGACGCGCATCTGGCTGTTGCCTGCTCCCACCGGACAGGCGCTGGACGCCGACCGACTGGAAGATTGGCAAACGGCGTTGCAGCAGCTTGAACTGCACTGGACCGACAGTGCGCCAATGACCTGGCTGGAGAGCGGGCATGACTGACAACGACGCTATTCGCCCGCTTAAACTGGCCGTGGTTGGCCACACCAACGTCGGTAAAACGTCGCTGTTGCGCACGCTCACCCGCGATGTCGGCTTCGGCGAAGTCTCCCACCGCCCGAGCACCACGCGGCACGTCGAAGGGGCGCGGTTGTCGGTGGACGGCGAGGCACTGCTGGAGCTGTACGACACGCCCGGCCTGGAAGACGCCATCGCCCTGCTCGATTATCTTGAACGGCTGGACAGACCCGGAGAACGGCTCGATGGCCCGGCGCGGCTCGGGCGTTTTCTTGAGGGCAGCGAGGCGCGCCAGCGTTTCGAGCAGGAAGCAAAGGTGCTGCGCCAGTTACTCGCCTCCGACGCCGGCCTGTACGTGATCGACGCGCGGGAGCCGGTGCTTGCCAAGTACCGCGACGAGCTTGCCGTGCTCGCCAGTTGCGGCAAACCGTTGCTGCCCGTGCTCAATTTTGTCAGCAGTGAGCAGCAGCGCGAACCCGAATGGCGTGAAGCGCTGGCACGTCTTGGCCTGCATGCACTGGTGCGCTTCGACAGCGTCGCCCCGCCTGAAGATGGCGAGCGGCGTCTTTATGAAAGCCTCGCACTGCTGCTGGAAACCTCACGGGGAAGACTTGAGCGTCTCATCGCAGATCAACAGGCCCAGCGTGACGCCCGCAAGCAAAGCGCAGCCAGGCTGATCTCCGAACTGTTGCTGGACTGCGCTGCCTGCCGCCGAAGTGTTGCGACGGATTCCGGTCAGGTGCAGGCCGCCATCGACGATCTGCGCAAAGCCGTGCGCCAGCGCGAACAGCGTTGCGTCGAGTCGCTGCTCACGCTCTACGCGTTTCGTCGTGAAGACGCCTCGGCCAGCGATTTGCCGCTGATGGATGGCCGCTGGGGCGATGACCTGTTCAATCCCGAAACCCTTAAATTACTTGGCGTACGCGTGGGTGGCGGTATCGCTGCGGGTGCGGCGGCAGGTGCAGGCGTGGACTTGCTGGTCGGCGGTATCACGCTGGGGGCGGCGGCACTGGTCGGCGCGATTGCCGGCGGCGCCCTGCAAACAGCGCGCAGCTACGGCGGCAGGCTGATGGACAAGTTCAAGGGTCAGCGCGAACTGACTGTTGACGATGCCGTGCTGCGACTGCTGGCGCTGCGCCAAAGGCAACTGCTGCAAGCGCTGGAGGTGCGGGGCCATGCCGCAATGGAGAGCATCAAACTGACCGCGCCCCTCGACAAGACCTGGCGCGAAGGCAAGCTCCCGGAGGCGCTGCACAAGGCGCGGGCACATCCGCAATGGTCGTCGCTGAACCCCGGGGCAAAGCTGAACCAGAGCGAGCGGCAGGAGCAAGTCGGGGCCTTGGCAAAGACCGTGCTGGTCTGAAATGAGCTCAAGGATTGGTCGGGCGGGGAGCAGCCGACAGTCGCTTCAATCATTTTGCGATAGGGGAATTGCGCGCGGACCGGTATGATCGCGCGCCCGATACACCCGGAAGCACACGCGCATGAAACCCACCTTGATCGCCGCTGCAGAACTCGACCGCATCGAGACCTGGCAGAAATATTCCAGCTATATGTGCGGAGGCTGCGTTTCCAGCTGCTGCACGCTGCCTGTGGAAGTGAAGATCAAGGACCTGATCCGTATCGGTATCGTTGACGAGTTTGAACAGGGTGATAACCCGAAGAATATCGCCAAGCGGTTGCAGAAGGACGGGATCGTCGAGCGCTTCAATCAGAAGTCCGGGATCTTCACTCTGCAGCGCATGAGCAACAACGATTGCCTGTACCTGGATCGCAAGAGCCGTCTGTGCACGATCTACGACAAACGCCCCGACACCTGCCGCAACCACCCGAAGATCGGCCCGCGCCCGGGTTATTGCGCGTACAAGCCGAAAGAAGTCGTGCGCGAAAGCACCGGCACGCTGAATTCCAACTCCGGCCGGGTGCCGTTGAAGTTTTAAGCCTCACCTCAGTGGGACCGGCTTTAGCCGGGAAGAGGCCGAATTGAGCGACCTCGCCCTCTCGGCATCGACACCAGTCAAACCAAACCTCAGACAAACAAAAACGCCCCCGGCCTTTCGACCGGGGGCGTTTTCGTTCAGCCGGGGCTAGTTACGCCTTGGCTTTCTTGGCAGCACGGGTACGCTCGCCTTCGTCGAGGATCTTCTTGCGAAGACGGATCGACTTAGGGGTGACTTCGCACAGTTCGTCGTCCTGGATGAATTCCAGAGCCTGTTCCAGGGTGAACTTGACCGGTGGAACCAGAGCGATGGTCTCGTCTTTGCCCGAAGCACGCATGTTGTCGAGCTTCTTGCCTTTGGTTGGGTTCACACCCATGTCGTTGTCGCGGCTGTTCAAGCCAACGATCTGACCGTTGTAGATCTCCTGACCGTGCTCGACGAACAGCTTGCCGCGCGCCTGCAGGGTTTCTAGGGAATAAGTCAGTGCCTTACCGGTTTCAACCGATACCAGAACACCGTTCTGACGGCCGGACATGTCGCCGGACTTCACGCCGCCGGCATCGGCGAGTCGGTGGTGAGCTTTGTCCGCGCCGCCCAGGAAGTGCTGCTGGTGGTGTGCGACGAGCCCACGTCGATCACCGACG